>JBFGLD010000034.1:0-13679 GCA_041576335.1 Anaerolineae bacterium
CCGCAGTAGACTTGGCCGCTGAGGGTTTCGCTGCTGGTCGAGACGATACAGAATGAGATTCCAAGCTGCCGTAAGCGGATAGAGCAGCAGCGGTCGCCACCAAACCTGGCTCAAACCCAGACCAACACCCAGCAGGCCAAGGGGTAACGAGGGCCACAGCGGGGCCTCGTTCCGAAAGACGTGCCGGCCCCAACTGCCCAGGGCAGCAGCCCAGGCACCCGCCCAAACACCGCCAATCTGTTTTGCTAAAACATAGGGCAACACGATGGTAACTCCAAATGATGTACCAAAAAGCAGTCCGCTGCCCAGACCAATGGGGATTTTACCCCATTCGCTATTTCCTGCCGTGACGGCTAGGGCATAGACCAGACCGACAATAATGGCACCCACCAACCCGACCTTGACCCCACGATGCCAACCGGCGGCGACCCCAAATGAGGCGCCAACCACGATGGCCCGGGCTAAGCTATAGCTCGACTGCTCGGGCAGCCCGGCGGTCAAACCGGCCAGTGTCGTTAAACCTAACCGCAGAGCGCCAACCGCTACGACGCCGACAACGACGCCAATGACCATCCCCCCTATCTGCTGCGGTATCCGGGGACGCTGCGTGTTAGCATAAGCGGGCAGGCTCTGTACCTGCTGCGCAGCAGTAATTTGACCGGTAATACTCATGGCCAGGCCGATGGCGAAACTGATGGCTGTGGGTACGGCAATGGACTCCAACTGGCCATCGGTCAGGCCGCCTACGGCGCCTGTTAATAGACCAACGGCGACGCCACCCATCACTCCGGCGGCGGCGTGGATTACTGTGCCAATCATTATCCCGATGGCCAGGTTGATGGCAAAGACGAAAAGCACCGGAATAACTAAATCTGCGGCAGCTGTACCTCTCGACCAAAGGATCAAGCCGGTTGGGAGCGCAGCTAAAGCCGGCAGGATAACGAATACCTGTAGTAAAAAGCGACGCACAGCCGCTGTACGCCATTGGGCCCAATTTAGGTCAAGCAGGGTGAAGTCCGGGGGCAGGCCTGGGTTAAGCCGAACCAGGTAATGAGACCAGGCCGAAGGGTGAAAAAACAGCCAAAACATGAGATGGAGGCTGCCGAGTATGACGTTGGTGTGAAGTCTGGAAGCGTCGGTATAAGCGTTTGTTTCGTTTTGGGGAGCAGGCTGTGGGTTACGACCTTGAGATTTAGAGCCGGGGATCGAGGATGGTGCACTCATATTTGATCCAGCAAGTACCGGTATGGTTCAAGTCGGTGAAGCGCTTCGTCGCGCCAGTTATCGTTCGATTGGTCACCTTCTAACGTAATGAGGCGGGAATGGCAAAGGATTTGCAGAAGCGCAGGCCAGCGACCACTTTGCTCCAGAATCCACTCAACATCGGCCGGGGCAAACGGTATGGGTGAGTTGGCGATTAACTCCTGCGCAGCATCGGTGCTCAGCGGACCCAGTTTCACAATGTGACCGAATATATTAAAGAAGGGTGATGGCTTGCCATATTCATGAGCTAACAGCGCAGGGACCTCGTGGGCAGTCAGCAGAAAACCCAATCGGCCATTGGTGTAATTGCTGCCCAACGAGCGCAAACTCCACCAGAAGTGCTGATCGAGTTCAGGCGAGGCCAAACCTACCCCAATCTCATCCATTAATATTACCGCCGGGGTCTGCAAATGTTGGCTTACGACGTCAATAAAGCTGTTCAATCCGCACGGCTTGGGGACGGGCAGCTTGAGAGAGCTTAACACGTAACGCAGCAAACCTTCCTGGTGACACAGCTGCGCGTTTTGGAAGTCAACGAATACCCACTGGGTGCGTTCCGGCTGAGGTAACCAGTTGCTTCGTTGACCGGGGCGCAATTGGGTGGGCGATACAGCTGTAATTTTTTCCAAAAAGTGCAGCAGCGACGTTTTTCCACTGCGCTGTAAGCCGATAACCGCAACATTTTGAAAGGGAAAGCGCTGCCACACGCTGAAGATACGTTTAAGTTCCTGCTCTCGTCCAAAAAACTGGCGAGGATGGGTTATGGGCGGCCCAACGACAAATGGGGCGAACGTTTCGTCAGATCGCAGCGGAAAGAGTTGATCACACAAGCGTCTTGGCTCCGGGTAGTTGGCGCTGCTTAGAAACTTCTTTAACTCCTGGTAATCAAGACCGCCCCGTTTAACCAACTCGCGAGCCAGCTGCTCCACCGTATCCGTCTTGGCCGGAATATATCCTTTGCGCCAGTACTCAATAGCAGAACCGCCCTCTCGCCCAAGCGCAAAGCCTAACTCATCTTGCACGATCCGCAGGGTTTTCTTGACTGTTTTGGACTCCTCCGTGCGGATTCTATAAATTGCCGTGGTCAATATGTGAGCAAATTTTTGTGACGAACCGCTCATATTTCTGCGTCTTTACACAACTTTATCCGCTGAAGCCGGAGCAGCCCCCAACAGACTCAATTGTGCCCGGTACTGCTCTATCGCCGTTCGGAGCTCAGGCTTTGGCCCCAGGCGATCGAGTTGCTCCTTTTTAAAAGCCAATTCCGCCCCCACGTGACGTACGCGGCCTAATTTCCGCCAGTGAGAAAAATCACCTCGCAAGAGTGCACCCCAACGGACGTGCGCCCATCGTGGCCAAGAGGTCATCATATCGTAGACGTCAGCCGTAACTTCCGGCTGCAGTTGCGCAGCGATCCACCCCTTTTCTTGCCGCCAAATGAGCACGATAAGCACCCCCACTAAAATCATTCCGCCCCAATCCCCAAAAAGACTGATAAATATTGACAGGCAGTTCGCTTCAATGAGGGTGCTTCCCAAATTATGGAGACTGTGAAAGAACATAGCCGCTGACAGGGCGAGCGCAAGTCCCGCAAACCTGATTAGCCGGGCCCGGTTGGTCATTATGGCCCAGGCCAGGCCGGCACCAAACACACCCGTAAAAAAGGCGTGGTTTAAGCCAAAGGGAATTGTCCTAAGCAGGACCACGATGACCCAGGCCCCAAACCCGGCTTCGAGCAGGGCACCGCCGAAATAGAAGATGTTTTCGGTAAAAGCGAAGCCCAAACCAACCATGGCTCCGTAAACGATACCATCCAGCACACTGTCAAACTCCCGGCGGGCTACCAATAGGATGATAATGATGCCAATTCCTTTGAAGACCTCTTCGGTTAGCGGCGCCCATACGCTGGCACCCACCAAATTATAGCTCAAACCGTCCTGCCCGACCACCCAGGTGGTGGGGATATCCAAAATTATTTGGGCGATCAGGGCCAAGATGACCGCCGGAAGCGCGCCCCACAAAAAGGCTAGCGCTAACAGCCACCAGGGTTCTTTTTCGTGCTGATCCAACCAGTTCACGAACCAGGCATAGATGACGATCGGGATCAGGGCGGCGACCACACTTAGCACGAAGCCAAACAATATCTCCATTCATTCCCCTGCCAAAGTGATACGTCCCCATTTTACCAGGTCGCACGCTTTTTTGGTAGCCAAAAGTATCCATATTTTCGTAAGCCGTCGTTTCATTTGTCTGGCTTAACCTTTTGCCGCATAATGGCATTGGGGGCTTGGTAACTGGAGGTTTTTCCGCGTTGATTCTCCGGTCTGATACCCCCAACCTAGCGTCTGCGGTCTAATCGTGGGAAACTTTATTTTCTTTGTCCTAGCCTTGCTTACCCTGGCAGCACTATTGCGAATTGATTTTTTCTTTACCATTCTCTACCTATTCGTCGGGGTTTATATTCTCTCTCATATGTGGTCTCGCCATATGCTGCAGCGGCTTCATTTTCAGCGCAAAATGGTACGGCGGGCCTTCTCAGGCGATATGGTTACGGTGACCCTAGAAATCACCAACGCGAGTCGCCTGCCGGTGCCTTGGCTGCTGCTCAAGGAGAGCTTTCCCACCGAATTTTCGGCTACGCTTTTTCGAGAAGTAATTACCCTGCGCGGCAAAACCAGCCATAAGGCAAACTACACCTTGGCCGCTCGCAAGCGAGGTTATTATAAGATCGGGCCCTTATTTCTCGAGACCGGCGACATTTTGGGCCTCAGGCGTGAACTGACGGCGCGCTTCCCGGCTAATTATCTCATTGTCTATCCCAGGATCGTTCCCATTAGCCAATTAGGCTTACCAACTCACAGTCCCCAGGTTATTTTGCCAACACAGACTCCGATGTTCCAAGACCCTGCCCGTCTGATCGGCGTACGCAATTACAGTCCGGGTGATAATCCTCGCCATATTCACTGGCCGGCCACGGCCGCGACGGGCCAGATGTTGGTCAAGCAATTCGAGCCGGCTATTGCCCGCGAAAACGCCATATTTCTCAATCTCGACCGCGCCGACTATGCGAAGTTAGGTTATCCGATTACGGCCATGGAATTGGCCATTATCGTGGCTGCCTCGCTGGCCAGCCATATCATTACGGTTGAGAACTTGCCGGTCGGCTTGGTGACAACGGGGCTGGATCCCCTCTCCGATAAGGTGCAATCCTTCAGGCTGCCGCCCCAAAAAGGGCGTAATCATCTCATGCAGCTGTTGGAAGTGCTGGCCCGGGTTCAATTTAGAGATGAAACCCATTTTCTCAAGCAGTTACGCCATGAAGCTATACACCTTTCGTGGGGCACAACGCTGATAATTATTACCAGCCATATCACGGAAGAGCTTCAGGAGAATATTTTATTCCTCAAACGATCTGGCTTTCGAGCCACCCTGATCCTGGTCAATCCGCCCCGTTCTCGGGTCAAAGAGCCAAGCCAATCAAGCCAAGAACTGCAGCTGCCGGTCTTTAAAGTCCGCAGCGAAAAGGATATCGAGGTATGGGCACCGTCTACATGAATGAAAACGATGTTCCTGATATCCGGCGCAGCCCGTGGGTCGACAATTTTTTCCGGCCTTTAATGATTGTGACCATGATCATGTGCGTCAACTTCTCGCTGGTTAATCTGGTGCGGCTGATCAATCCCGGCTGGAACGGCACTTATTTTTTATTGGGAATGCTGCTGACTACGGTTGAGGCCATTTATTCCTACCGGGTGCTCAAACATTGGCGCTCGCGGGGCATATCGCTATTTCGCTATCGCCTGGCCGAGCTAATCGTGCTAATCTTGTTGCTTAAATTGCTCAATTTCGCCGGAAAATCAATCTCCCAAATTTGGACTGAGCTGCAGCTGATGTGGCACGATCCTCTTGATTTCATTACCATCGAATTTTACATCGTGCTAACGCTGGCTCTGATCGCCTGGATGGCGGCTACCTATACGATCGCTGATTTTGAAGCTCTATACGATCCCTATACGTTCCGCACGGACTCCATTCTGCCTCTTAACGATCTGCGATCCCGCTTCTTTTGGGGTGGCATCGCGCTGGTTTTCATTTCCGGAATTAGCCACACGGCGATCCGCTCCGGTTTTACGAGTTTAACAAACTTGCAGCGCCCCAGCCTTGGCGGGATTATCGTCAACGTATTGCTTTATTTTACTTTGGGTTTGGTGCTGTTAAGCCAGGCCAACTTAACCCGGCTGCTGGTGCGTTGGCGAGTTCAAAAAATCAGTGTAGCACCTGACATGGTGAAACAGTGGGGTAAATACGCATTAGCTTTTTTAAGCTTGACAACGCTTATTGTCTTCTTTTTGCCCACCGGCTATACGCTGGGCTTTTTGGCCAGCGTAGCGGTCATCATTCAATATCTTGTAGAATTATTAGCCTTTATTTTGCAGCTGTTGGCCTTTCTAATCCTTCTGCCATTTGCCTGGCTCTTTAGCTTGATGGATCAAACGACTTTGGAGGGGAGCTTTAGCCCACCCGCTCCTCCTCCCGAATTAACGCCTCCGGCCGACTCAGGATCAATACCCTGGCTCGATGCTGTCCGCTCGCTGGTTTTTTGGCTGCTGGGCATGGCTATGGTCGGATACTTGCTCAGAGTATACCTGGCCGATCATCCAAATTTGATCCCGGCACTCAAGAAATTAAGATTGCTTGGCTTACTCATCAAGCTGCTGGAGCAGATGTGGCAGCAATTGCGGGTACTAGCCCGGACCGGTCTGGAATTGTTTCCAACTGCTGCTGCACCCCAGCACAAGGACGAAGCTGCCTCGCCGGCTTGGGGACAAAATCTGTTTAAGTTTGGCCGGTTGTCCCCCCGCCAGCGAATTTTATACTATTATCGTAACGTTCTAAAACGGGTTGCCGGTCAGGAACGAGCGCACCAACGCCGGAAACACCAAACCCCCTATGAATATGAGCCGGAACTTGGCCAAACCGTACCCGACTCCCAGGTTGCAGTTAACGAGCTAACCGAAGCGTTTGTGCATGCCCGTTACAGTTCAGCCGTGTTTGACGGAGATGAAGCCGCGGTTGTTAAGCAAAAGTGGCAGCAGATAAAACGAGAACTAAAAAAGAGAAAAGCCGGCGATTCATCTTCATAAACCTGGGATAAGCTTTTGTCACCCCGGTCAACCTCACCGCCCCGGATATTTTGGCATCGCAAAAAGCGCCGCAGCCGCCGGGCTGACGATATTATCGCTGTTGGGTTCGGGTCGGAGAATTGAGTAACCGCCGGCCGGGTGGCAGCGGTCATAGCGGCCGGTCAGCCCAAAATCGTAGACGACGAACATCGGGCCCATCCAGGGCCAGTTCTGGTGGGCATACTGGTAGGCGCTAACCAAATAGTCGGCCTGCTGCTGCACCGTCACCTGCCAGGGTGTATGCTCCCCAAAATTGCAGCCGGGCAGGCCGGCCAGCCAGCTAAATTCGGTCGCCCAAATTTGGGTTTCTATGTCGCCATATTTTTCCATAATCGCCCGCTGCGCCTCGGGTTTGCGAAAGTAGGGATAGCCGTTCCCGGACGCGTCGATGCCGGTAGGATGGTTCGGCGCCCAGGGACCCCCGTAGGGGTGGCTGCCAACAGCGTCCATTAACCCTTTCACGCCGCCGGCGTACATACCTTCCAAAAATTTCAAATCATCATAGTCACCACCGGGCGAAGGTGCCCCGCTTACAATAAATGCTTGGGGATCGGCCTGGCGAATGGCTGCCGACGTAGCGCGCAGCAAGGCGACATACTCGGCCGGGTTAGGGTTGCCTTCCCATTCGTAATTGAGATTGGGTTCGTTCCAAATTTCGTAAGCAATTGTCGTGAATAAATCGCCGTGCCGGTTACGCACAAACTTGGCCGCCTCGCCTGCATTTTTGGCAAAGGTGTTGACTTCGTCGGCAGTGCGCGGCGCGTCGGGCAAGCCTGCTGCGGTCCAAACGATCAGTTTGAGCAGCACATGCTCGGTGCCACTCTTGCGGAGATCGCTCAGTAGATTATCAGCATTCGTTAGAAAATTGGTATCCTTGCGCAGATTAAGGTCGTGCTTAGCCCAGGTAAAACCGTTCTTCGCTGCCAATGCCATATTCTTAGCCTCGGCCAGCTGCACACCATAACCCAGATGATATGCCTCGGCGGCTAAAACGGCCGGCTCTACGGCTGGAGCGGGCAGGGCAGCGACTTCAGAGCGTACCGCAGCCGGCCCGGGCGTGGCTGTTGGCTTGGGGGCCGGAGCGAGAACCTTGGTTGGAGTGCTCGTAGCTGTGGGCCATGGGGTAGCGGTCGGAGGCGGGGGGCTGACCGTCGGGACTAGGGTCAAGGTTGCCGTTGGAGTCGACGTAGGCGACGGGCTCAGCGTAGGAGCCGGACTCGGGCTTGGGGTGACGGTATTAAAGCGCGCCAACCGCACGCGGGTAATTTTGATGTCGACCTTAGCCCGGTCGGCCAGTGGATTGCCGCAGGCCAGGATAGGCAGCAATATCAGGCAAAGCCATAAAAATCTTAATTTCACTCAGTTCTCCTTACCGGCGTCAATTTTCCATAGCCCGGCTCAAAATACCTAGCAACCGATTTCGGGCGTGATAGTAGCTCACTACGGCTGAACCTACGACTACCAATAACGCAACAAGTACAAAAAAAAAGAAAATTGGTGATTGAAAACCGGGCTCGGTAGGTAAGGAAAAGCCGGAGAAAAAGATAAAAATAAGCAGCAGGGGAATGATTATTGCCGCCAGATCTGACCAGGGCGTGCGAAACTCAATGCGGCTTTCCGGTAGGCTAAGATTGACATAGGCCACATATAAGCCTCGACTTCGCCGTCCGTAATTTTTCCACGCCGATCGTTTTTCCGCGATTAAAAATTCACGACCCTGGACCCGAATGTAGCTTTGATCATTTTCGATGGTTGCGGGCAGCGTATCCAAAAACTGGCGCGCCTCCCAATGAAGCGGTGCAGTCCACACCCTGAAACCCCGCTTAAGTTTGCCCTCTAAACGGGTAAATTGATGCCGTTCGAAGGCACTCCATAAGCTCAAGATGATGATAACAACTACAAAAATAAAGAAAAAGTTCCCGAATAAATTCAAGGTTAGTTACTCGACAGGGTTACCAGAATAACCTCCGGCTGGCACAGCAAGCGCAGCCGCGGCGCGCCGAGGCCTTCCAGGCCTATACCCCGGCTAATGTAGAGCATCGTGTCTTTCTCAACGTAAGGCCCCATTTCGTACCGTTTGCCCAGGGCGCTGCTGGTAACGATGGCGCCGTAGAGGGGAACCCTGATCTGACCGCCGTGCGTATGACCGCACAGGTAAAGGTCAAGCGGATGCTCTTGAGCCATTGGCATTAATTCAGGTGAATGGTACAGCAAGATGCGCGTCGAGGTAGGCGGCGTCAGCGCGATAAGGTTTCTCAAAACTGAGGCATCTGTTTCTAAATCATGTTCACAATCCATGCCCAGCAAGGAGAGAGTACGCCCATCCCCAAAATCGAGGACGGCCACCTCATCCCGCAAAAGCCGGATATTCAGCCCGGCAAACAGCGAGGGCGTCGTATCGCGCGGGTCAACCGTCGGACTGCCGAGCGTGGCGTACACCCCATAGGGCGCGGACAGCTTGGCCAGCACTTTGCGCACCTCAGTCCGGGCTGTCGGGTCATTTACGTAAGACAGGTTCAGGTAATCGCCGGTGATGACGATCAGATCGGGCTTGGTTTGCTCAACAAGCTCAAGGAGCTGCGCCTCGCGTTGGGTCAACCGTTCAACGTGAAGATCGCTCAAATGAAGTAAGCGTAGGGTCTCCGCATTTTGAGGCCATTGAAGCGATCGCAGAGTTAATGAAGTGATACCCAGGGCGAACGGCTCGTGCAGCATGCCCCACAGGTAAACAAACGAGCCAAAGAGCTGGAAAATCAATAAGGTCCGTAGCCCAAAGGCTTGGCCAAAGCCGAGCGCAAGCAGCACAGTCACTACGGCAGCACCAACACGGGGCAGCGTCATCATAATAAGCTGTGGCCCGACCGGACCAAAGGAGCGCCCGGAACGGGGCAGCCACCATAACAGCAGCCAGTCGGCCAGGGCAAACAGAGCGTAAATCCCTGCCGCCGGCAGGGCAACCCATCCGAATGGCAGCCAGATCACTACGACCAGCAAAGTCATCCCCAGCAGGCCAACGGCCAGCTGCCAACCCAACCAGGATGCCGGAATATGGGTCAACAAAAAAAGCTTGTGCAGAAAACGATTTTCAAGAATATCGACCGCCGGCCTTTTTCGAACCTCGGCAGCCGTATGAAACGTGACCTTAAATGACCTGGTTTGTTCTTTCAATATCATCACGATTAACCATCTTATGGCTCGCGCCGCTTAAAGAGGACCAGTTGGTTGCTCCCCGGCGTGTCAAAGGAAAATTGAACCTCATCCATCAAATTATATACAAAGAACAGGCCCATGCCCCCTGCTTGCCGCTCCTCCAGAGGCGCTTGGGTGTTCAGATCGGGAACCTGAGCCGGATCGAACGAATCTCCTTGATCGAAAATGGTAATTTGAAGACCCTCAGGCTGACAGTCACAGATTAACCGAATCGAACCCTTGCCTTCTCCGCAGTAGGCGTGTCGAATAATATTCGTGCAGGCCTCGTCGACGGCCATTTGCACCGCGAATATGGCTTGCTCATTTAACCCGGCTTGGACCGCTGCTTGGGTTACAAACGCCTCGATTTTTGCCAAATTTTTGAGATATCCTGATACAACAAGTTCGGTTTTAGGGCCCATTTTGTTCAATACTGTCACAAAAAAAGAGCCGCCACGCAGTCAATCACGCGCGTGACAGCGGCTGTTCTAGCCGGAGATAAAGGGGCCGCACCCAACTGCACCTAATTAGTGGGGCAACCGCAGGGGTTGGCTCAACTCGAATGGTTACGCTGCTTGGCAACAAAAAGAATCAAAAACTACCCACCGCCTCGACCTCGGTCGCGAACACCTTGAACAGAGGTGTCAACCCGGCCAGTTCCAAAACCTCCGTCACTCTGGGTGAAATTTCAGCCAAAACCAACTCACCTCGCTTCAACTGCTTGCAGGCTTTTTGGGTCGCAATTAACTCGCTCAGACCGGCACTGGAGATAAATGTTACATCTCTTAAGTTCAGGACAATCCTGTAACGGCCGGCTTCTTTGAGCTTAGCTAAGGCCTTAGATAATTCACCGACAGTTCCGGCATCAATTCTTCCCTTAACGGTAACGACATCGCAGCGGCGCAGTTGTTTGCTGGCAATTTGCACGTTTCCCTCCTAACATAAAGGACTTACCCCAGAACAACCTAAAATCGTCGGAATTCAGTGATTAGAGTTTATTAGTATCGTTAAACCCTTACGTTGGCTTACGCAAAGGGTGAAATTATATCACGAGCGGAAAAATAGAACAAAGCCGAGGTTAATCCTCGGGGTGATGACGTTATTGACAATGTTTTGTCGCCAAAACCTCTTTGAATTCCTGCACCCTAATCCGTCTCCGGTAGTTTTATAACCTCAGTCTTTTGGCCAGCGCCTGAGCCGATTCCTCTGCCGGTTCAAAGTCAACCTCGCCATAGAGCCGCCACACTTCGCGATGAGTCACGGCCTGGCCGGGAGTGAGTTTCGTCCGGGGGCCAAGCGTTTCCAACTCGATAAACTCGGCCCGGCAGTAACACTCGCTGGAGCTGCCGAAATCGAAATAATCAGCCCCGGGTTGGAAGGCAGCCTGCTTAACAAATAATGTCCGGTCGACGTAATAGGCCAGCCAACCGGCAGGATTGGGGAAGCCGAGCTTAAGTGCATTTTTCGTCAGATTGGCATGAACAAAAATGAAGCGATTGCCCCACCCTATATGGGGGCTGTTGACGTCGGTGTAGGGCCACAAAGCCAAACGACGGTTTGGCAGCAGACCGTCCGGATCGGCCGGGCCGGTAAATTGGGGCAAAATCGCCACTCCCCCCGGCTTCAACTGGGTAATTGCCCAGGGGGCGAGTTCAACCGGCCACATCCCGTCGTTCTTCAAGGTGTGGTCAATGATGACCTTAGCCGCCCCGGCTTCCGGCAGGCTGATTCGCATCGACTTTTGAATGCCTGTCCGGATCTCGGTGGGCTGTACCACTTCGACGCCGTATTCAATTTTGGTTATCGACACCGGTTGGTCATCCGGTAGATAGGTGCGCCGCCGAACCTCCGGCGCATGCCACAGCCGGTGTCCGCCCCACAGCTTGAGCGTTCCGGCGTCGGGGCAGTCGAGTTCGGCCCCGGGCAATTCGGCCAGCAGATTATGGCCGCCCGGCCGGCTCAGGCGGATTATCCGCGGACCAACGGACCGGGTCACGATCAGTTCCAAAACCTCATTCACCAGGCGAATACAGTCCAAATTGAGATAGCGGGTTGTTTGCATCGTAAATTTTTCTCTCGTATCTAAATAAGTTACACGGAGTCACACAGAGCTATCACAGAGATTCACAGAGCAAAAATAAAAAACTTTGTGTATCTCTGTGCCTTCTCTGCGTTCTCTGTGTTCCTGATTTTCATTACCTGTGCCCTGTGGGTACCTGTGCCCTGTGGGTATCGTTGCTACATCACAAATTCTGTCCAACTCCCTAGAATATAAACCTCTCCCCACGCCTCTCCCAATGGGAAGGAGTCGCCGGAGGCGGCGGGTGGGGATAGGTCAAATTTTCATTCATCGGTGGCGAGCCGTCAGGATCGTGACGACTCCTACGGCAAAACACGTAATAATGTTGCAGACCCGCTGCTATTTTATCACTAAACTTCATCATCAACCACCCCATCCGATGGACAGAAGACGCCTATCCACTGTTAGCGAGTCCATTGACCGATGGCATCACCCAATCCCCGTGAAGAATAGGTTTCGGAAAAATGGGCATTCTTGGATTTTTCTGGCAGCTACGCCCTGATTATGCTAGAATGAGTAAAATACAATGAAGCAACCCAGGAGATAAGGTTATGTCCCAAACCCGCCTGCGCGAATTAAACATCACCACCGGCCGGCTGCCGCCCGGATCCGACAACGCTATCACCGATGTACCGGGGGTACTGGTAGGTCACAAAACACTCGTCTACAATGAGCCGCGGGTAGCCCGAACCGGCGTGACCGTTATTTTACCCCGCGGCGACCAAATCTGGAGCAATCACGTTATGGCCGGATTCCACTCATTCAACGGCAACGGCGAGATGACCGGACTGCCCTGGCTGGAAGAGTCGGGGATGATCGGCTGCCCTATCGGCTTGACCAACACCCACCAAGTTGGCCTGGTGCGCGATGAATTGGTCGCTTACGCCATTAATCGCAACTATTTTGATGATTTTATGCTGCCCGTCGCCGCCGAAACCTACGACGGCTGGCTGAATGATATCGATGCTTTTCATGTAACCAAGGCCGACGTGTATGAAGCATTAGAGTCGGCCCGGGGCGGTCCGGTTTCAGAGGGCAATGTCGGGGGCGGCACGGGCATGATTTGCCACGGCTTCAAAGGGGGCATTGGCACGGCCTCACGCGTCGTTAACAGCAAAAGTGGACAGTACATCATTGGGGCGTTGGTGCAGGCCAATTATGGCGACCGTAATGATTTGCGTATTGACGGCATACCGGTTGGGCGAGAAATCGGCCGGGAGCAAATTCCTACCCCTTACACGACCCACCTCACCGGCGGATCGATTATCGTTATCATCGCCACCGATGCCCCGCTCATGCCGGGGCAATGTAAGCGGCTGGCTCAGCGGGCTACCGTGGGCCTGGCCCGGGTGGGTGGTATTGGACACAACGGCAGCGGCGACATTTTTTTGGCCTTTGCCACCGGCAATGATTTACCTGCCAACCCCGATAGCCCTTACAATTTAAGGATGCTGCCTCATCACCATCTCGATCCCTTCTTCAGAGGCGCGGCCGAAGCCGTCGAAGAAGCTATTCTCAATGCTCTGACGGCCGCGGAGACAATGACCGGCTTTAAGGGCCGCAAAGCGTACGCCCTGCCTTTGGATGAACTGCAGCGGGTCATAGCCAGGTATGGGCCTCAACAGTAAAGGCTCGAAAACCGGTTCACCGACCTAGGCAATGACACCACTAACCAACACTCTCCGGCATAACCCTGATTTTTTTAAGCTTTGGGCAGCTCAGACGATCTCAGTGTTCGGTTCGACGATTACCCGAGAAGCACTGCCCCTGGCCGCCATATTGACCTTGACGGCAACGCCGGCTCAAGTCGGGGTGTTGGCAGCGTTGGGCAGCGCGCCTGTGCTGTTGATCGGTCTGCCTGCCGGGGTGTGGGTGGACCGGCTGCGCCGCCGGCCCATCCTGATCGTGGCCGACCTTGGCCGGGCACTACTCCTTTTTTCGATTCCGCTCGCCGCCGCCTTTAG
>JBFGLD010000035.1:0-13670 GCA_041576335.1 Anaerolineae bacterium
AAAGGGTTGGAAAGATATGGTGCTCCTGGATAAAGGGCCGCTGCCAAACCCGGGCGGTTCCACGGGGCACGCCTCGAACTTCATTTTCCCCGTTGACCACTCCAAGGAAATGACCAAACTCACTCAGGACAGCGTGGAAACCTACCAAAAGTTGGGTGTCTTTACCCGGAGCGGCGGGATTGAACTGGCCCGCACTAAAGAACGGCTGCAGGAATTCACCCGCCGGGTGACCTCGGCCAAGGCCTGGGGAGAACCCGGCGAACTCATTTCGGTTGAAGAGATCAAAAAAATGGTGCCGTACGTTAATACCGATCTTGTGCTCGGGGGCTTCTATAGCCCGACCGCCGGCGTGGTGGACCCACTGCGAGCGGGAACCCTTATGCGGCAGCGGGCCCAGGAACTGGGTGCCCTCAGCACCTTTGCCAATGTCGAGATCACGGGCATTGACGTCGAACAGGGGCGGGTGACGGGCGTACAGACAGATCAAGGCTCCATTCGCGCGGAAGATGTACTCATCGCCTGTGGCGTCTGGAGCCCTCGTATCGCTCGCATGGCCGGTGTTTCCATTCCACTGACCCCCATGGTCCACCAGTTCATTACCGTCGGCCCAATCCCGATATTTGAGGACACGACGGGTGAGATAGGCTATCCGCTTATCCGCGATGTGGATATGAATATGTACGAACGCCAGAATGGCAGCGATTTGGAAATCGGCTCGTATATTCACCGGCCAATCTGGCACGAACCCGACGACATTCCTTCCAATGAAGAGGCCACGCTAACGCCGACGGAACTCCCCTTCACGGCAGAGGATTTTGACGATAGTATGGTGTACGCCCTCGAACTAATGCCGGATATTTTGGACAGAAAGGATGTTGGCATTCGCCACGCCATCAACGGGCTTTTGTCGCTGACCCCCGACGGTATGCCGATTATTGGAGAGACGCCGGAGGTGCGAAATTTGTGGTCCGTGGCGGCCATCTGGATTAAGGAAGGGCCCGGCTTTGGCCGGGTGGTTGCCGAATGGATGACCGATGGCGCGCCAGAAATTGATGTCACCGCCTCGGATATTGCCCGCTTCTATGATCATACCCACACCAAAACCCATGTTCGCGGGCGTACCGGTGAATCGTACAATAAAATGTACGGTATCATCCATCCATTTGAACAATGGGCCTCTTCCCGCAATATCCGGCTCAGTCCCTTCCATAGGCAAGAGCAAGAACTCGGCGCGGTTTTCTTTGAAACGGCCGGTTGGGAACGGCCGCAGTGGTATGAGTCAAACCGAAACTTGTTGGAACTGTACGGTGATCGGGTCATGAACCGCCCTGCCGAGTGGGACTCACGCTGGTGGTCGCCCATCATCAATGCCGAGCATTTAGCCATGCGCGACCGGGTCGGTTTGGTCGATCTGACTGCATTTTCCATCTTTGACCTGTCCGGTCCCGGTGCGTTGGACTACGTCCAGCGCATGGCCGTTAACCAAATGGACGTCCCGCCCGGGCGGGCGGTGTACACGCCGCTGCTCAACGAGCACGGCGGCTTCAAAGCCGATTTGACGATTATGCGGCTTGGTGGAGACCGCTTCCGTGTTGTTACCGGCGGTGGCTACGGAAATGCAGATAAGAAATGGTTCAGAGATCATCTACCCGACGACGGTTCGGTGCAGTTCCAGGAGCAGACCTCGGCCATATGTACGATCGGCTTGTGGGGACCACGAGCCCGTGACGTTCTGCAATCGGTCACCGAGGACGACGTTTCTCACGAAGGCTTTCCCTTTGCCACGGTTAAAGAAATCACGATTGGCCAGGTTAAAGCGTTGGCTTTCCGCATTTCATACGTGGGCGAACTGGGTTGGGAAATCTACACCGCCATGGAACAGGGTCAGCGCCTGTGGGATATCCTGTGGGAAGCCGGCCAACCGCACAGCCTGATTCCGGTGGGCATTGGGGTCTACGGTACCACAGCCCGTTTGGAAAAAGGATATCGTGCCTTTGGCATGGAACTGGAGGCGGAGTACAACCCGGTCGAGGCCGGTCTGGCTCGTGCCAAGGTGAAGCAGGCGGACTTTATTGGCAAAGCGGCCTACTTGAAGGCCCGAGACGAAGAGCCGGCGGCCGCCTTGTGCACCCTAACCGTAGACGACCAGACCTCGTCGTCCGGGGAACCTCGCTATATGTTGGGCAAGGAACCGATCCTAACGCCCGCGGGCGAAGCCATCGTGGATCGCAAAGGAAGACGGTCATACGTGACGAGTGCCGGTTCGGGGCCGTCCGCAGGGCAGCATATTCTGCTTGGCTATCTACCCCCTGAATATGCCCGGGTGGGCACCCAATTACGGGTTGAATACCTCGGAGAGCAGTATCCGGTTACCGTTGCGATCGTCGGCAGCACGCCCCTGTTCGATCCGGATGGCCAACGAATGAGAGCCTAAGAGGAGCAGATGATTAGATGAATGTACTCGTTTGTATTAAACGCGTGCCGTCGACCGGCGCGAAGATTGTGCTAACCGATACTGAACAGGACATCGAGACCCGCTACCTGGGATTTACGATCAGCCCGCACGAGGAGTGCGCGGTCGAAGAAGCGATCCGGCTGGTCGAATCACACGGAGGTGCCGCCACCGTGCTTACGCTCGGTCCGGAAGCCGCGACCGAACAGCTGCGCTACGCCATGGCCCAGGGGATTGACCAGGCAGTTCATTTAGAAACAGACGGAAGCGATTGGGATCCAATGGCCACGGCCCGGGCGATTGTTGAGGCAATCCACGCCCAACAGGCTGCGGGCGTTGACTTCGATCTGCTCCTGTTCGGCAATGAAGCTGCGGATTCGGGCGGCTACCAGGTGGGCATTCGCGTGGCCCATGCCCTCGATTTGCCATGTGTGACCGGGATCAAGGCCTTGGAAGTAAAGGACGGCACGGCGATCGCCAGGCGCGAGGCTTCAGGTGGTTGGGAGATCTTCGAGGTTCCTCTGCCGGCCGCTTTTTCGGTGAAGGAAGGGATAAACTTACCCCGTTATCCCTCGCTGCCCGGCCGGCTGCGGGCCAAGAAGGCCCAGATCAGGCAGATTGTGCCACAGCAGCGGCAGGGCGGACCTGACAAGGTGAAACTGAAAGTGCCGCAGGAACAGAGCCGTGGTGCGGAAATTTTAGGTGAAGGCGCACAAGCAGCACCGAAGATTGTCGAGATTCTTAAGAAAGTGGGGGTGGTTTAACCGTGATACTTGGACTCATCGAACACGATCGAGGGAAACTGAACAAGCTGTCCCTGGAAATGCTCACGCTCGGCCGCGGTCTCGCCGGTAAGCTCGACCTCCCGCTCGAGGCCATTCTGATCGGAGAAGAGGGGCACTCTCTGGCCGGAGAGCTGCAGGCGTACGGAGTGTCCAGGGTCCACCTGGTCCAACACGAAGGCCTGGACGACTATGCACCGGAAGCATGGGCCCAGAGCCTGATTCATCTTATCAAGACGGAGGAGCCTCAGGCCGTTGTGGCTGCAGGAACTGTGCGGGGCAGCGAGGTGATGGCCCATGTGGCGGCCCGAACGGATCTGCCGCTGGCCGCGAACTGCACCGAAATTCATCCCGGAGATCCATACCTGGTCACGCGTGTACGCTGGGGCGGCAGTCTGCTCGAAGAAGCTCATCTCACGGGTGAACCTAAGCTGCTCACCGTGGCTGCCCACGTCGTCGCGGCCGAAGAGTCACCCGCCTCAGGCAAGTTGGTCCTAAACAAGGTGACACCGGTACTTGATGACAAGGACTTTCGAGTTCGGATTATGGATCGGGTTGAGGCGTCAAAAGACAAGGTGTCCCTAACGGATGCCCGAGTCGTAATCGGGGGTGGGCGTGGTGTGGGCAGCACCGCGGGCTTTGAAAGCTTGGAAGAGTTGGCTGCACTTTTGGACGGGGCAATAGGCTGCTCGCGCGCCGTCACAAACGAGGGCTGGCGGCCCCACGCCGACCAGGTCGGACAGACCGGTGCTCGGATTGCGCCCGACGTCTATATCGCCTGCGGGATTAGCGGCGCGATCCAACATTATGTCGGCTGTAAGGGGTCGAAAAATATCCTGGTGATCAACACGGACCCGGAAGCGCCGATCATTGCCAGAGCTCATTACGCGGTTATTGGCGATCTGCATCAGGTCGTCCCGGCGCTGAGTGAGGCGATAAGGAAATTAAAAGGCGGGTAGCCTAACCGCGCCTAACTTAGGCCACAACGATAGGGGGCAGAGCCGTTATGGAAAAACAGGCCGATCTCGTCATCATCGGGGCCGGTATTGTCGGCTGTAGTGCGGCCTATCACTTGACCCAAATGGGCTGGCAGGACGTCGTCGTCATCGACCAGGGACCGCTTTATGAGACGGGTGGTTCCACGTCGCACGCCCCCGGAATCATCTTCCAAATTAACGGCTCCCGGGCTATGTGCAAAATGGCCCAATATACCGTAAAGCTTCTATACAACCTGGAGTTCGACGGAGAACAATGCTGGTATCCCGTTGGCGCAGTTGAGGTAGCCATCACCGACGCCCGGCTGCAGGAGTTATGGCGCCGGCATGGCTTTTCCAAAGCCTATGATCTTGAGACTCACGTTTTGACGCCCGTCGAAGTGCAGCAGGTAGTGCCAATCATCGATCCTGAGGTGCTTAAAGGCGGTCTCCATATACCTTCGGACGGAGACGCCAAGGCCTGGAAGGCTGCCGGAGCTCTGGCTCAAAAAGCCATCGCCACCGGCGGCGCGGCGTTTTACGGCGAAACGCTGGCGACCGATATCGAACTGAAGAACGGGCGCGTCCAGGCCGTGGTCACCGACAAAGGGCGCATCGCGTGTGAGCAGGTGCTGCTGTGTACCAATATCTGGGGTTCGGTGCTGGCGGACAAGGTCGGGGTTACCCTGCCGATGATGGCTTGTGCCCATCACTATGCGATCACCGAACCGCTGCCGGAACTGGCCGGCGAATCGGACTGGATCTCTCAACCATGTGTGCGCCACCAGGATCGTTCCATGTACTTCAGGCAGTGGGAGGCTGCCTATTGCACCGGCTCCTACCGCCACGAGCCGCGCCTGGTCAGTCCGTACAACGTGGGTAAGGATGCTTATCACGTCTTTAGAGACGAGGAGTTTGCCGTGGCGGTTGAAGACGCTAATCACCTGTACCCGAGCCTGCGGGGCCGGCAGTACGTCACCAAAATTAACGGCATGTTCGTCTTCTCGGTTGATGGTTTCCCTATTATGGGACCCTCACCCGTGCCTGGTTTCTGGACAGCCATCGGTATCTGGGTGACGCACAGCGGCGGAGCCGGTAAATCCATTGCCGAGTGGCTGACCTACGGCCACACGGAATGGGACATGCGCGAAATGAACATCGCGCGTTTCCATGATTTCCAAAAAACCAAACGCTATATCCTTTTGCGCTCCGCCCAGAACTACCGTGAAGTGTATGACATCATTCATCCGCTCCAACAGATGGAGAATCCGCGTAACGTACGCCTGGCTCCCTTTCACACCCGGCTTGAAGCGCAGAAGGGGCATTTTTTCGCCAATTCCGGCTGGGAAGTGGCCCAATGGTACCAAGAAAACGCCCACCTTTTGGACCAGTATGATCGTCAAATCCCGACTCGCTCGGGCTGGGCGGCCCGGGAGTGGTCGCCCATTCAGGGAGCCGAGCATTTGGCAACCAGAGATCACGCTGCGATGTTTAATATTACGGCCTTTACCAAAATTTACGTCAGCGGGCCGGGCGCGTTGAACTTTTTGAATTATTTGGCGGCTAACCAGATTGACCAGCCTGTTGGCAGGGTGATCTACACGGCTTTGCTTAACAGCCAAGGTGGAATTAAGGCCGACCTGACCGTCACCCGTACCGGCGAACAGTCTTTTATGGTGCTGACCGGCGGCGGAACCGGGCCCATGGATTTGGCCTGGCTCAACAAGCATGCGCCTAAAGATGGTTCGGTTCAAATTCAAGATGTTAGCTCTCAATACTGCGGGATCGGTTTGTGGGGTCCAAACGCGCGAGCGATCTTGCAGAGCGTGGCCGAAGATGACGTATCAAACGAGGCGTTTCCCTACTTTACGGCCAAACAGATCATCATTGATACCGTGCCGGCTTTTGCCCTGCGGGTCTCTTATGTGGGTGAATTGGGCTGGGAAATATATGCTCCGATGGAATATGGCCTGCGGTTGTGGGATACGCTGTGGGCGGCCGGCCAGGCGCAGCGGGTGCTTGCGGCCGGTTCAGGCGCGTTTGACTCATTGAGGTTGGAAAAAGGGTCTCGTCTGTGGGGCGCAGATATTCACACCGAGCATAATCCCTATGAGGCCGGACTGGGTTGGGCTGTCCGGCTCAACAAGGGTGATTTTTTGGGCAAAGAGGCGCTGCTCAAAATCAAAGAGAGCGAGCTTAAGCGCATGTTGTGCTGTCTGACCTTTGATGATCCGCAGGCGCTGGCCCTGGGCAAAGAACCCATAATCGATGGTAGCAGAACATTGGGGTACGTCACCAGCGCCAACTATGGCTACAGCGTGGGCAAGTACATTGTCTACGGTTATTTGCCCGTTGTGCATGCCCAAGAGGGAACCGAGGTAGAGATCCAATATTTCGATCAGCGATATCGTGCTACGGTTACCAGGGAGCCGCTGTATGATCCCAACGGCAAAAAGCTAAGAATTTGATCATCGGTTGTTCGCTATATTCGGCTGGGTTACAGTGTGCTTGGAGGCAGTCATATAAAAACTTGAACATCAGTTCATTTTGCAGAAAGTCCAACTTATGGTATGATAGCCTTATTCAACGAACAACTGATTTTAGTGGCTTGTTGTTACACAGCCAATTTCCGCTTGATGTCAGCAGCAGTGCGTTGCCAATTATTGACCATCTGGATTGCAGCTTGATTGTTGCTGCGGTTTACCCACCTTTACCGACTTGTTATTTAGCTGAGCCCGGTCAGTCGAGTTAATCCCATAAAGCGTAATACTTGATGCGTGGCCTCAGAGATCGCCAAGTAAGGCCAACTATTCAAAAGCCTTAGCGAATTCTTTGGAAAAATTACCCTTTGTTTGTAAGAGCAATCTGTAACGTTAAGGACATCTTTAGATTGCCGGCTTATATCAAGAAAGGGACTTGGCAGTGAGTTGCCAATATCCTCGTATTTTTCACAATCCTGAAAACCTCTTTTCTTGATGTTTTATCTCCATACTATGTCTAATTGAAAGCAGGGAATATAATCCGATCCACCAAAGGAGGTGATACTGCAAAACTGAAATTCCCTAACGTTAGGGCATAATAGGCGTGGTGTTCGCCGCTGATATATCAAAAGTGTATGGCCGTTGACAAACACTAAAAATGTTTTTGAAACAGAAGTTAAATAAAAGGAGGAAAAATTGGTAAAGCGCAATCAAGATCGCAATATCGAGGAGCAACTTCGCGAGGCCCATTATCAATTGCCGGGAGTTTATCGTAAGCTCAAGGAAGGGCGCATATCTCGCCGTGAGTTCATGCGGACGGCCACCTTGTTGGGCGTCTCGGTGGGAGCAGCAACAATTGCTGCCCAATGTGGCGCACCCGCCGCAGCGCCGGCCCCGGCCGTAGAACAGGCTGCGGAAGAGCCTGCTGCCGCAGCCGAAGAGCAGGTCGCGGCGGAGCAAGAACCTGCGGCGGCTGCCGGCGGGATCAAGCGAGGCGGTATCCTGCGCATTGGGACTCAAGTTCCGGCAGTTGACCATCCGGCCCGCTTCTCCTGGGTTTATGATGCCAACCAGTTTCGACATATTTTTGAGTATCTTACCGAAACTGATCGCGAGAATATCACCCATCCTTACCTTCTGGAAGGCTGGAAAGCTAACGAGGATTTGACCGAATGGACCCTTAATCTGCGTCAGGGCATCAAGTGGACCAATGGTGATGATTTGGTCGCCGAACACATTTTGTTTAACTTCACCGAGTGGCTGAATCCGGATGTTGGCTCATCCATTCTCGGTTTGTGGGAAGGCTTTTTGACCCTCGACGGGGTTGAAGTGGTGGATGATCAAACCGTCAAACTCAATCTTACGCAGCCACTGCTCGCCGTACCGGAGAACCTTTTCCACTACCCGGCCCAGATTATACACCCCAGTTTTGATGGCGACATTAGCTCCGGTAAGAACCCCGGCACCGGCCCCATGCTGTTGGAGGAATTTAGGGTCGGCGAACGGGTACGGGCAGTGAGCCGCGTGGCTAACGGTGATGAAGGCTACTGGCAAATGGGTGAAGACGGTATGCCCCTGCCTTATCTGGACGCGATTGAATGGATTGACTTGGGCGATGATCAGACTGCTGCCGTGGCTGCCATTCAAAGTGGTCAAGTCCACAATATCTACGATCCGACCGTGGACAGCTTCTTGGCCCTGCGTAACTCTGACAAAGTCATAGTTCGCCCGATTGGTACGTCGCAAGCGCGGGTTCTGCGCATGCGGGTTGATCAGGAACCGTGGTCGGACGAGCGGGTTCGGAATGCCGTCAAAATGGTCCAGGACCGGGAGAAAATTCTCGACCAGGCCTTCTTCACCGAAGGGTTAATCGGCCACGACGTCCACGTTGCGCCTGTTCATCCCGAATTTGCTCCGATGGATACGCCGCCTTACGACCCCGATGGGGCAAAAGCGCTGCTGGCTGAGGCTGGTCAGGAAGATCTCAGCTTCTCAATATCCGTGGGCACCGGCTGGACCGACGTGGTTGCTTATGCCGAGACTCTGCAGGAAGATGCCCGCGCTGCCGGTATCAATATCACCCTGGATACGATGCCAAATACGGCCTACTGGGATCTTTGGACCGAAACAGCCGTAGGCATCACGCCTTGGACCCACCGCCCGCTGGCGGTGATGGTTCTGCCCCTGGCCTATGTTGCCGACGCCGACGGTAATCCGGTACCCTGGAATGAATCGCGCTGGGTAGATGATGAGTTCACAGAACTTCTCGTCAAAGCCCAGGGGACGCTGGATGTGGAGGCGCGGCGGGCCATCATGGCCGATCTTCAAGCCGTGATGCAACAGCGTGGTCCGATTGGTATCGCCTTCTGGAAAAATGTCTGGAATATTTCAAATCCGGCCTTTATCGGCATGCAGGCACATCCCACGCAGTACAACTTGTGGCGGGAAGTCTGGTACGACCCGGATATGGATCCGTTTGCCTAAACCGTCTCGGTTGGTTAGAAGCAAGCGGTGGAGATTAGAGATTGATGCCATCAGGTCAATCTCTAATCTCCGGTTTTCAAGTTACCTGTCCCCATCGGTTCGCAGTTTTAACGCCGGTAAAATCATCAGCAATCTAAAAACTTTACATAAAAGTAGCTGTCTGCTTTGTTGATTAGCCGGCCAAGTGTTGAAGAAAGGATTGGCGCATATGGCTAAATTCTTGATCCGACGAATAATTTTTCTGATTATTACCCTATTTCTAGTTTCGATGGCCGTTTTTGCTATCTCTGAATTGGCTCCGGGTGACATCGCCATTAATACTCTGGGTAACACCATCACCCCGCAACAAGCGGCCTCCTTTAACGCCCAGAATGGCCTCGACCAGCCCGTCGTCAACCGGTATGTTCGCTGGATGTTTGGGAGTGACTGGCAGGCCGAAGCGTTAATTGGCCAGCAGGTCACCCGCATTTACGACGCGGAAAATGACCGCTATAGTTGGTGGGCAGTGGCCGCCGATGGCACGCTTTATCAAAGTTATACGCCTGATGGCGAAAACATTATTCGGGTTGAACGCCTGCCTGACGGTTCAACCCGAGAAGTTGTAACCAGCGATGATGTGTGGCAGCCTAACGACGAGGGGCTCTTGGTCTATTGGGGTGTCAACCAAAGTGGTCATGCGGCCATGTGGGTCAGAGGGGACGACCAACAGGCCTGGACCCTTACCAAAGCAACTTGGACCAGCGAAGCCGGCGCGCCCCGCCAATACATTCCACTGCAGCGCGGACTGCTGCGCGGCGATCCGGGTATTTCGTTTAAAGATCGTCGCCCCGTGTCCGAGGTTCTAATCCGCCGCTTGTTTAACACGCTTTTCTTGGCCGGAATAGCCTTTGTGATTGTGATGCCGCTGGCGTTGGTTTTGGGCCTGTTAGCCGGCCTAAACGAAGGCAGATTTGTTGATCGGGTGTTTTCGGTCAGCAGCCTGGTGGCAACCGCAACACCGGAATTTGCCAGCGGCGTGTTTTTGATCCTGATCTTTGCGACCTGGCTGGGCTGGTTCCAGGGAGCCGTCGTTGTCACGGACGATAGGGCTATCTTTGAAAGACCACAAATGCTGATCCTGCCCATCCTGACGTTGACGCTGATTGAACTTGGTTACGTGCTGCGCATCACCCGGGCCAGTATGGTCGAGGTCATGAAGACGAATTACATTCGTACGGCTGTATTGAAAGGGCTGCCGCAACGGCGTATCATTTTTAAACACGCTTTGCGCAACGCTTTGATGGCGCCCATCACCATTATCACCCTCCACATCAACTGGTTGATTGGCGGTATCGTGGTGGTCGAGGTCCTGTTTGGCTTCCCGGGGTTGGGTCGCTATATTTTGGAGGCTGCTTTATTTAAGGACGTGTTTGCTATCGAAGCTGCCGCCATGGTTTTGGTCATCATTGCCGTTGGCAGCCAGTTAATTGCCGACATCGTTTACACCTATCTGAACCCTCGGATTCGATACTCTTAGCCGCTTTCGCGCCCGGCCTTAAGGGTTCATTGAGATGGCAATTTTGAGGAACTTAGAGTAATTTACGGGGCAATAGCCCCGAGTTTGCCTGAGCCGTGTTTGTCGCCATGCTGGTAATGGTACCGAGAAAGGAGAAGAAGATATGACCGTAGCTGAAGGCACTACTGCAGGTGCAGCGCGTCCGGCAGTCTCTTCTGCCCCCTCACGCTGGAGCAAGATTAAAGCGAGTTTACAAATATTTGCCAACTCCAAGGTGGCGTTGGTGGGGTTATTGTTGGTTGGCTTTTGGATCATCGTCGCCATGTTTGCCGACGATTGTATCATCCGCCCGACGCTGTGGGCCGGCTGCTTCACCGGTGAAAGAGAGACCTACAGCCAAACCAGCCCATGGTTGGCCCGGTATTCACCACTGGAGCAGTTCCGAGGCGAGAATTTGCAGGGCCCATCGGCCAAACATTGGCTTGGTACCGATCGTCAGGGGCGCGACTTATGGGCTCGTATGGCCCACGGCTCCCGGATCATCTTGCTGTTGGCCCCTCTCTCCATTTTTATTGCGCTTATCGTCGGCGGGACCCTTGGGGTCGTAGCCGGCTATTACGGTGGGTTGATTGACGAGATCACCATGCGAGCGTTGGATGGATTAATGGCCTTTCCCCAGATTCTGCTTTATTTGGTGATCATTGCAGCATTGGGACCCTCTGTATTCAACATTGTTTTGGCCATAACCATTGCCGGAGCGCCCGGTATCGCCCGCTTGGTGCGCAGCTTGACCCTCGATATAAAAACCCGGGACTTCGTGGCCGCTGCCGAAACGCGGGGCGAAAGCCCCTGGTATATTATGTTTGTCGAAATTCTACCCAACGCTCGTGGCCCCATTGTAATTGATGCCATGCTGCGCATCGGTTACGCCGTGTTCGCCATCGGTACGTTGGGCTTTTTGGGTTTAGGGTTACCGCCGCCCTCGCCCGACTGGGGCAGCATCGTCAATCAGGGTCGATCATTTATTCAAGCCGGTCATCCGTGGGACGCGCTGTGGGCGTCAGTGGCAATTGCGATGCTGGTTGTCGGGCTTAATCTTATGGCCGACGGCTTAAACGAAGAAGCACAGCGCTATCGATAGAATTATTCATTTGTCCTCATTCCTGGCTATGCAGCACAGAGGGCGAAAACACGACTGACCAATATTGTCAAAGAGGATTAGTTCTTTATGTCTAAGAGACCCGGAAAGATGGATCAACCCGTTATCAAAGTTGAGAATTTGGGAATTTCCTACGAAACACGTCACGGTGATGTTCCGGCGGTCAAGGATGTGACCTTCAGCATTTACCGGGGCGAAACCGTCGGGATCGTGGGCGAGTCCGGCTGTGGTAAAAGCACGCTGGCCTATGGCATGGTCAATTATTTGGGGCGTAATGGCAAGATTTCTAAGGGAGACATCATCTTTCAAGGACAATCCCTGGTCGGCAGGACTCGCGAGGAACTACGACAGCTGCGCGGAAACCAAATTTCGATGGTTTATCAAGACCCCATGACGTCTCTCAACCCGGTGCTGCGCATTGGTGAGCAAATGGCTGAAGTGTTGACCGTGCACCGTGATATGTCAGACGAAGAAGCTCGCGACCGCTGTATCGACATGCTTGCTAAGGTCAATATGCCAGACCCGGCCAAAGTTTTGGAACGTTACCCCCATCAGATCTCCGGAGGGCAGCAGCAGCGGGTCGTGATCGCGATGGCTATGCTCAATAACCCCGCCCTGCTGATTATGGACGAGCCGACCACGGCATTGGATGTTACGGTTGAGGCGGCAGCGCTGGACCTGGTGAATGATTTGCGGCGTGACTTTGATACCGCCATTTTGCTGATTAGCCATAATATGGGCGTCATCGCCCGTGTGAGCGATCACGTGGGGGTGATGTATGCGGGTGAACTGGTTGAAATGGCCCCTGTTGGAGAGATTTTTGCCAATTCTCGCCATCCTTATACCCAGGGTCTCATTCGCTGTCTCCCAAAATTGGGGCGCAGCAAGGGAGGCAGTATACTTTATCCAATTCGTGGCCGCGTACCTGCCCCGGCAAATTTGCCTCCGGGCTGTCTGTTTGAGCCACGGTGTGACTATGCTCGCGATGCTTGCTCCCAAGAGCGACCGGCCTTACGTCACCTCAGCGAAAATCATACGACTCGCTGCATTTTTTCTGAAGAAATTGACCCCTCCACCTGGACGCCGCCGCCGGATTTGGTCCCCATTGTCGAAGAGGCGGATGGAAGTCCAGAGGCAGTGGTAGACACGATCTTAGATGTTAACCATTTGCAAACCTACTATGATCATCCAAGTAGGTCCGCGCTTAGCATCATCGGCTTGGGCGAGAAAGAGTATGTAAAGGCCGTTGACGACGTGAGTTTCGAAGTTTTCCGGGGTAAAACTCTTGGCGTGGTGGGCGAGTCCGGTTGCGGTAAAAGTACCTTAGTCAAAACGATCATCGGTCTGGAAGCCAAAACCGGTGGTGAAGCAGAATTTATGGGCTTTGACATCGGTAATAAGGTCAGAGAACGGGAACTATCACTGATACGTGAATTACAGATGGTCTTTCAAAACCCTGATTCCACGATGAACCCGACTTACACCGTCGGTAAGCAAATTGAACGTCCTTTGCGCCGTTTTAAGACGGTTCCGAACCAAAATATACGGTCAGAAGTTATACGTTTGTTGCGGGCGGTAAAATTAGACGAATATTACTATGACCGGCTTCCCCGGCAACTAAGTGGCGGGGAAAAACAACGTGTGGGTATCGCCCGCGCCCTGGCCGGACAGCCGGACCTGGTGCTTTGTGATGAGCCGGTCTCGGCTCTGGATGTGTCTGTACAAGCGGCGGTAATCAATTTGCTTTTGGAAATTCAAAAGGAATTTGGCACTACGATGATGTTTATTGCCCACGACCTGAGCGTTGTCCGTTTCTTCTCAGACTATATTGCGGTGATGTACCT
>JBFGLD010000036.1:0-13444 GCA_041576335.1 Anaerolineae bacterium
CATCGTTGGCTTTACCGCCGGCGCCGGCATCTTGATCGCCGTCAAACAGTTGCCCAGTCTGTTCGGCCTGGCCTATGCCAGCCACGGCCTGGTCGAGACTCTGGAGGGCTTTGTCGCCTACCTGCCGGAGATGGATTGGATCACGCTCGCCCTGGGCTTGGGCACGGCTTTGCTAATCCTGCTGCTACGAGGGATCAACTCCAAACTGCCCGGCCCGTTGATCGGTATGGTCGTGGCGGCGGCCATGGTGGGGCTGTTAGGGTTAGATCAATTGGGTGTCTTGGTCATTGGCGAGTTGCCGCGCGGTCTGCCCCCTTTAGCCGGACTGTCGCTCTTTGATTTGGAAATGATTGCCCAGTTGTCGACCGGGGCTTTAGCCGTGGCGGCCATAGGGCTGGTCGAAGCTATGTCGATCGCCCGCTCCATCGCCACCCAAACCGGGCAGCGCCTGGACAGCAACCAGGAGTTTGTCGGCCAGGGCTTGGCCAACATTGCCGCCGGTTTCTTTTCGGGCTATCCCGGCTCAGGATCATTTACCCGGTCGGCGGTTAATTTCAAAGCCGGGGCCGTTACCCCCCTGGCCAGCGTTTTTTCCGGCCTGTTCGTGCTGGTGGCTATGATTGCCCTGGCCCCGCTGGCTGCCTATGTGCCTCGAGCCGCCCTGGCCGGGGTGCTGATCGTCATCGCTTATGGCATGGTCGACCGGGCTGAAATCCGTCGTATCTTGAAAAGCACGCGCGGTGATGCCTTCATTATGTTGGCCACCTTTTTGGCCACGCTCCTTTTACCCATCGAGTTTGCCGTGTTGCTGGGTATTTTGCTCTCTCTCGCCTACTTTATTATACAAACCAGTATTCCCCGGGTTCAGGCGGTCCTGCCTGATGAAAACTTCAAACATTTTGTACCCCACCCTGATGAGGCCGCCTGCCCCCAACTGGCCGTGCTCGATATTCTGGGCGATCTTTATTTTGGCGCGGTCAGCCATATTGAAAAAGCCATCCACAAACACCTGGCCCGTCACCCGGGCCAACGTTTCCTGCTGTTGCGGATGCACACCGTCAACCATTGTGACTTCAGCGGTATTCACGCTCTAGAAAGCATTGTCGACACCTATCGCGCTCTGAACGGTGATGTGTTTAAAGTGCGGGTGCAAGATCAGGTGCTCGCGCTAATGAAATCAACCGGTTTTGATCAAAAGTTGGGGACCGAACATTTCCTGGCCGAAGATGAAGCCATCGGGCATCTCTTTCATAAAGTAATCGACCCGGCCGTTTGTATCTATGAGTGTGACGTGCGGGCTTTTGTAGAGTGTCAAAATCTACCCAAGCAGACTCATACCGCCCATATTCCCCTCCATACCGAAATTCCCCCTGAGAGTGTGACCGGCATTTCACCCCAGGCTCTCTGGGATCGGCTCTACAAAGGTGAGAGCCCGGAGATGATCATCGATGTCCGCGAGCCACTCGAATTTAGAGAGGGGCATATTGTTCAAGCGCACTTGATACCACTGCCTAAACTGCTGCTCGATGGGCCCGATCTCCCTGAGGACCGTGACATCATCCTGGTCTGTCGCGGCGGGCGGCGTAGTATGCGTGCCGCCCACGTCCTACAGCAAAAGGGCTATCGCCACGTTCGCTACCTCGAAGGCGGCATGATCGCCTGGGAGGCAACCGGATTACTGGCGGCAATTGATATATAGAAAAGGCAGGTGAAAGCACTATGGATATCTACATTCCCCCCGAGATAGGTTTGGCCCTGGTCAGGGCTACGGAAGCCGCCGCACTGCAGGCGGGTCGCTTTTTGGGTTTGGGTGATAGACACGCCACCCACCAGGCAGCCACCCATGCGATGTTTGACGCCTTACACGCGGTTGATATCAATGGCCATATCGTCATTGGCGAGGAGGGCCGCCTGGGCGAACATTCCCCCCTGGACACCGGCCGAATGATAGGCACAGGCAAAGGCCCGGCCGTCGATGTGGTGGCCGATTCTATTGACGGCATCGGCCTGGTTGTCAAAGGATATCCCGGCGCCATGTCTGTCGTGGGTATCGCTCCACAAGGTACGGTCTGGTCGCCCCAGCCGGCTGTTTACATGGAGAAAATTGTGGTTGATTACGAATCGGCGGCTGTTCTGGTCCCGGAATGTATGAGCGCGCCCCCCGCCTGGACCCTGGCCATTATCGCTCGCTCCAAGGGTAAAACGATGCGTGATCTGCAGGTGATGGTCCTGGAACGCCCGCGTCACGAACATTTGATTGAAGACATCCGCCGGGCTGGTGCACGGGTCCTACTGCGTCCCCAAGGCGACACGTCCGGGGCCTTGATTGCGGCCACCCCACGTAGCGGCGCCGATGTCCTGATGGGGGTGGGTGGTGTACCGGAGGGCGTGACGGCTGCTTGCGCAGTCAAAGCAAGTCGAGGCGCCATGCTGGGGCGGTTAGCGCCTCAGAGTGAGGCGGAGCGGGCCGCGATCCAGGCGGCCGGACTTGACCTCGGCCAGGTTCTGACCTGTGATGAGCTTGTTTCCAGCAAATACGTCTTCTTTGCCGCCACCGGCATCACCGACGGGCCATTACTGCCTGGCGTTGAATACCACGGCCGGCGAGCCATCACCCCTTCCCTGATCGTTCGGGGCGAAACGGGCGTCCACCGTATGCTTCGGGCCGAACACGTCATTTAGACCGCCTTATGTCCTCCTTGTAGCCAAGATTTTCCTTGTGGACGATGCCGCGGACCAGGCTGTCACCTTCCCGTCTGATGGCGGCGATACTGTGCGTAATCTCCAACGCTACCTCATGATGATCGGCAAGTAGAGTTTCGCTTCATCTTCATCCGGCTCGGGGATCAGCTCGTTATGGAAGCGGCAGACCAAATTCTCGGCCGGACCCAGCTGAATCGTACCCTTTCGGCCAGGCGGATCAACAGAGTTTGTAACCGGCACGCTCGTTCCGTTACAGGCAATCGCTAGGAGCGTCCAGTCCTGAGGAAGATCCGTTTCTAAAACGGTGTACTGACCTGCCGTAAGGTTGATAAATACCTTCTGCTCACCGTCAGCGAGCGTAAAGTTTCCGAGATCGCCGGTAAAGGTAAACCGATCTGTGCTGGCCGGGTTTGTCTCCTTGATAACAGTGATCGATCCGGCTTGTGGCGTAGGTGTCGGGGTGTTGGTTGGGGTCGGTGTATTCGTTGGCGTGTTGGTCGGGGTCAGTGTATTCGTTGGGGTCGAGGTATTGGTCGGCGTGTTGGTTGGCGTATTCGTTGGGGGCGAGGTATTGGTCGGCGTGTTCGTTGGCGTATTGGTGGGGGTGGGCGTAGTCGTCGGCGTACTGGTGGCTGTTTCCGTATTGGTCGGCGTCGGCGAAGGACCAGGCGTCGGCGTATCGGTCGGCGAGCCAAATGGGAGGCCTAAATCTATTTCATACACCATGCCGTCATTTTCGTCTGGATCAGTATTATTATCTACCCCCCGTGCGGCGATGTAGATGCTGGCCCGAGCCGGATTTATGCTGCTTGGGCCGTAAGCGAGGCCGGCCGGCTTGCGGGCATCCGCCGCCGAAATGTCTATCGTCTGCACCAGGGCGCCCGCGGTCGTAAACTCAAACAGCGTATCTGAGGGTTTACCAACACCGTACAGATTGCCGGTGTCGAAGTTATAGGCGATGCCCTCAGGATCGTCTAATCCGAAAGCCGAGGTATCAAAATTACTCACCACATCATCGCCCGCCGGCGGTACACCATCGAAAATACCATTTAGGCCGGGCTCAACCCGGTAAACCTCCCTATTGACGCCATCCACGATGAAGAGATCGCCGGAGCTTGGGTCGTATGCCAGCCCTTCCGGATCGTTACTGCCAAAAGCAGCCGTAGAAAATGAAGTGACGATGTCATCAAGCGTGTCATAAAGCCCGTCAAGTCCCGGGTTCAATTCATAAATCGATCGTGTTCCGGTATCATCACTGAAGAATACATGCCGATTCACAGGATTAACGTCGACCCCATTTGGTTCATCCGAGAAGGGCACGGTAGTTAAGGTATCGGACAATATGCCGGTCAATGATGATTCAAACAGATTGTCGCCGGTGAAAATGGGCATCTCATTGACTTCCCCATCGCTAACCAGCAGGGTCCCTGTGGCGGGCAGATAGGCTATCCCGGATGTATCAGGACTGGGTGGCGACCATTGCGAAGCATCAATGGTCTGTATCAAGTCACCCAGCGCCATAATACCAATCAAGGGTCGATTTATTACGGGCGGAGTCAGGGTGAATTCGATGACTCGACCAGGCATTTTCGTTGCGCCACCCTCTGCAGCAGAGGGTACGGAATCGGTTGATTGGTTCGAGGTGGTTTCCACACCCGGCTTGAAGATTAGAGGTAGATATAGGTGGTAGGGTCCTATCGCTGCAGTCTGCCGACCACTATCAACCAAAAACAGATGAAGCTGAGCCGGATCGTCGGTGGTGTCAGCGCTGGGGGCAAAAACGAGACCCGCCGGGTCTCGCAAGGTCAAGTCGAGGTTAACGAGCGTCCGTGTGGCCACGAGTTGACCGCTCAGGCTGACTTCGTACAACGTTAGCTCAGCCGGGCTCAAGAAATATAGATGCCTATTAGTCGGGTTGAAGGCCAGTCCCTGCAAGGTTCCCAGACCAAGCGGGCTGAGTTCCAGCTGAGAAATCCGGCCCTCAGCTAGGGCTTTTGCCGGGTTATAGCTGTGCTGAGCGTCCGGCTCGACCCGCACAATTTGTGAGGAAGCGTTATCGAGCACGAACAAGTTGCCGTTAGCCGGGTCAATAGTCATGCCCTGAGGATTCCCCACATTCAACGCCTCGGCCGAATAACGGGTGATCGCCGCCGGGTCCGGACCGGTCGCCCCCACTTTTATCTCAATCAAGGCGTTTGTCCCACTATCCAGGACAAGCAGTTGGTTAGTTTGGATATCATAAGCCATATTGATTGGGCTGATTGCGGGTGGTAAATTAGCGAAACCGATCAGATCCTCAAAGGGAGAAAGCATGAGCAGATTGGCCGATTCCCCGCCGGGCAGTGCTGTCGCGTGATCTGCCAGCAAAAAGAAGGTGTTGGCTTGAGGGGAGAAGGTCAAACCCGTTGCATTTGGCAGCGAGAAACTGGTGTCGAAGACGCGCACATCGCTGATGTATGGCGGATTATCTTGGGCCAGGGAGATCGAACTTCTTAATGATGAGCCCAGTAAGATTAGGGTGACGAGCAACACCAAATAGGTCAACAGCGTTCTGTTCTTAATGGTCATATTCAGGCTCTCCATTGGTCGGACCGGTCACTCAGTTAAACACTATCTCAATTCCAGACGGCACCCACTCCCAGGATCAACCGACGATTGCGATCTCATCGAGGGTGACAGCTATGTTGGCCAAAATGGCTGGGTTACGAAACTGATTGCAATGCACCAGGCTACCCAGTTCGACTCGTTGGGTGACCTCCGCCAGAGTTGACATCATTGTCCAGCTCACCTAGGGTCTTCAAGTGGGCGATCCTCAAATTTAAGACATAGCGAAACGAAATCCCTATGTGGATAAGGTAATCCTTCTATAACTGTATCATTAACGGGTTTGAATTCAGTTTGAATTGCAACCCGCAGCTGGAAGCGGTTAACGCTCAAATCAGTATGGCTGAGGTGGGTGCGGCCTGGAAGAATGGCTATGCCGAACGTTTGATCAGAACTATCAAGGAAGAATGGATTGACTTATCTGACTATCGAGACTATCTTGAGGCCCGCCATGACATTGCTCACTTTCTCAAACAGGTCTATCTACACAAACGGATCCATTCCTCCTCAGGCTATCTCACCCCAGTTGAATTGGACGCTCACTGGGTTCAATTCTTAAGCCAGTTTACCGAACTGTTTCGACCGTGTTTCAGCCAACGCCAACAGTTGAGCGGTCGCTTGTGGCTGCCAGAGACCCTCTTGGAAGGCTTCTGCCAGGCTGCCGCCCCGCAGCCAGTACCTGTCTACCGTTTGGAAGTGACTATCACCAATTTCGCCTAAAATTCCAGACGCATTCGTCAGAGTTGTCATCTATCATGAATTCAAAAGTGCAGTATAATATGGGCTATACTGCGACTTCGAAGAAAGAATTTACATAATCTAAAACGCTGAAAGGAGGTATTCTATGGGGCAGAAACATCTATTTCTCAAATTAATATTGGGTAGTATTTTTATTGGACATTTGCTCACAGGCCTCCTCGCCTTCATTTCCGGGAAGCGAGCGATTCGGGCAGGCTCTCAAATTTACGGCGCAGATTTTGAACCGGACGACCAGTTTGAATATATTATCCGCCCTCTGGGGGTGTACATGCTGAGCCTGTCGTTTCTCCAGATCATGGCTCTGTTTGACCCCCGGCGTTATAAGGCAGTAATCGATGCGACCGTGCTGGCCTTCCTGCTGCGTCAATTTCAGCGAGTTCGCTTCGCCCGTGACATTTACGCCATCTTTGGCATTTCACCCAGGGAACACTGGACCAGAACGGTTTCCTTCCTATCCCTCGCCCTGCTGCTCCTTCTGGCCCGTGTTAAAATGGAAGAATCAGAGCAAGGCTAGAAATGGGAAACTTATGTAAGACCTGAGAGAATTTTAGGGTACGAGAGAGGCGGATGTGTTAAGAAGTAAACCGGTTACTGAAACGACAAATAAATCTGCTCATCCGACCGGTCTACCATCCCGGCTGCGTATTCTACTTCTTTCACCCCGGGGACCGCTGTATCGCCACCGTACCGGCATTTGGAAAAAGTCACTGCGCTACGCCCCGCTTACCCTTACTACCCTGGCTTCATTGATCCCACCGGAGTTAAATGCCGAAGTAACTCTAGTTGACGAAGGTATTGAGGAAATCAACCCGGATACGGAAGCCGACCTGGTCGGGATTAGTGCGATCACCGGTACGGCTCCTCGCTCTTATGAATTGGCCGATCATTTCCGGCAGCGTGGCATCCCGGTGGTGCTGGGAGGTGTCCATCCCACTTTAATGCCCGAGGAGGCAGCCCGTCATGCTGATGCGGTGGTCGTCGGCTACGCCGAGCAAACCTGGCCTCACCTCCTGCAAGATTTTGTCGCCGGCCGATTGCAGGCTCGTTATGATCAGGGAGCCGATTTCAGTCTTGTCAATCTTCCCTTGCCTCGCCGAGACTTGCTCCCGGCCCGCCAATACAGCCTAACCCACACCGTCGAGGCCACCCGGGGCTGCCTGCACCTGTGCGAATTTTGTGTGGTGCCCACGGCTTGGGGACGTCCGCACCAGCGTCCTGTGGGCGAGGTGGTTGCAGACGTTCGCCGGATGCAGGCACGCCGGTTGATCTTTTTGGATCTCAATCTGATTGCCAATATCGCCTACGCCAAGGAACTCTTCACTGCCCTCATTCCGCTCAAGATAATATGGGGCGGATTGGTCACCACCACAATCGCCTGGGATGAAGAGCTGCTCGATCTAGCGGCTCGCAGCGGCTGTCGTGGCCTGCTCATTGGCTTTGAGACCCTCTCCCAGCCGGCACTGGTGGAAACCAAGAAAGCTTTCAATATGCATCACGATTACCACGATGTGGTGCGGCGCATTCACGAGCGTGGTATCGCCATTCAGGGCACCTTTGCTTTTGGTTTCGATAACCACACCCCTGACTCCTTCGCCGAGACGGTTGAGTTTGTACTTGCGGCCAGCATTGACCTTCCCCGCTACGCCATTCTAACCCCTTTCCCCGGTACACCGCTCTTCAACCGGCTCAAGCAGGCCGGTCGTATTCTCACGGAAGAGTGGTCCCTCTACGACGGGCAGCATGTGGTTTATCAGCCTGCCCGGATGAGCCGGGCTCAGCTGCAAGCCGGAACAGAGTGGGCCTGGAGAAAAACCTACAGCTTTGGCTCTATCACCAAACGTCTGCTCGGCTCGCGAATTATGTTGCCCTTAGCCCTGGGCGCGAATTTAGGCTATCGCTTTTACGCTTACCATCTGCATGATTTTTACAATTGCGATTGGATGGTCCGGTAACAGCCTGTTGCCAGCAGCTGACCTGTGTAACTTAGGAGCCAAATTCCCCCTGAGGTCTAATGACCTGTAGTGAAGTTTTTTATTGGCATCCGCCAGAGGGTTTATGAAAATCACTTTCATTCGCCCAAATATGTGCGGCATGCGCTCAACCGACGCGATGGAGCCGCTATAGCATCGGCTCGCTTATCCGTCGGGCGTTTGATTCTCAGACCAATATGCGCTCCTTGTACAAACTGGGTATATATTTGAAATATAGCCCAATTTTCCGCAAAGAGGTGTTTAAGAAAAACGGCATGCGGTTTGGGTTAAGTAACTTGGGACGTTGGCCGGCTTGTTCTGTCGTTGAAATTTATTTATTTAAAAGTGTTGCAGCCCAAAGAAGCCGGCCGAAAACGTTAAAATGTCAAAAGGTTTATTCTTAATGAAACTCACCATCATCCATCCTTGTATTGGCCGGCGACCGGGTCAATCTTACATCGCTTCCTGGCAGATGGAGCCGCTGTCGGCAGCGGTCATCGCCGGGTTAACACCCAATGATGTCGAGGTCAATTTTTACGATGACCGGATGGAGGCGATCCCTTTTGACCAACCCACAGACCTGGTTGCCATCAGTGTCGAAACATATACTGCCCGGCGAGCTTACCAAATCGCCAGCGAGTACCGCCGGCGCCGCGTTCCCGTCGTGATGGGTGGTTTTCACGCCATGCTGGCTCCGGAGGAAGTTGCCGACTATGCCGAAGCGGTTGTGATCGGCGAAGCCGAGGGCATATGGCCCCGGGTGATCGACGATGCGCGACACGCCAGGCTGGAAAAATTCTACAGCCGGCCGGCCCGCCCTTCACTCGAGGGGTTAAGGCCCGATCGCGCTATCTTCAGGGGCAAGCGTTACCTTTCCATTGGCCTGGTGGAGGCGGGGCGTGGCTGTCACTTCAAGTGTGACTTCTGTGCCGTCCAGACTGTTTTTAATCAAACCCAAACCCGCCGCCCTACCGACGAAATTATCGCCGAACTTGCCTTGATGAAGCAGCAGCGCAAGAAGTTCATTTTCTTTGTGGACGACAATATCACTTCTAACATGAGCCAGGCCAAAGAATTCTTCCGGGCGCTGATCCCCCTAAAAATCAGATGGGTTAGCCAGGCCAGTATCAACGCCGCCCATGACGAGGAGTTTCTTGAACTGCTCGTTCGAAGCGGCTGTGAAGGGCTTTTGATCGGTTTCGAGAGCCTCAATCCTGAAAATCTAAAAGCGATGACCAAAGGGTTCAACACGATGAAGGGCGGTTATGAGCAAGCATTGGCGAATCTGCGTCGTTATAAGATTAAACTCTATGTAACCTTCATCTTCGGCTATGACCAGGACGTCCCGGATTCTTTCGGTGAAACGGTAGAGTTTGCCAAGCAGCATCAATTTTTTATTAGCGCATTCAACCACCTAACCCCTTTTCCGACGACACCGCTGTACAAACGATTGGAAGCCGAGAATCGCCTTCTCTACAAGGCCTGGTGGCTGGATGACGACTACAGCTACAACAAGATCCCGTTCCAACCCGCCCGCATGAGCCCGGAGGCGTTACAGCGTGGCTGCCTGGAAGCCCGCCGCGCGTTTTATGCCATACCCAGTATTCTGCGGCGCGGCCTTGACCCAATCAATCGGCCTGACTTGTTTATGTTTCGTCACTTTTTCCTGATTAATGGTATGATCCGGGCCGAGGTCGGCCTGCGCGATTATTACCCCTTAGGCGACGCCGGTTGGCACGGGGAATTGTTGAAAGCGCAGTAATTGGTGAGCACGCTTGAGAGACTTTGTTTTTGAATTAGCCACCCCCAATGACGATGCCGCCATCCGGCGCTTGTTAGCCAACAATCCCGTGCCCGGCCGGGTCACAGTGACCTACGAGCGAGAGCCAAACTACTTTTTAGGCTGCAACACAATGGGCCGCTTTTGCCAGGTTTTAGTCGCCCGGCACCGGCCCAGCGGGGAAGTGATCGGCATTGCCACGCGCGCCACCCGCCCCCTGTTTGTGAACGGCCAGGTGGAAGAGGTCGGTTACATCGGCCAGCTCCGGGTGGATCAGAGATTCCGAGGGCGCTGGATGGTTTCCGGCGGCTTTCGCTTTTTTTATCAACTGCACGGCGATGGGCGAGTCAAGGGCTATATTACGACAATTATCGAGGAAAACGTTCAGGCGCAGGGTATTTTGGTTAAGCGGGCACGGCGCCACTTCCCTATTTATCGAGAAGTGGGTCTTCTACGTACCCTGGCAGTTATTCTTCGAAAACCCAAAAAAGAACTGCCGTCCAGCTATGACGTTGAATCTGGCACGACGTCAAGCCTGCGAGCCATTGTCGCATTCCTTAAGCTCCAAGGCCCAGCCAAGCAGTTTTTCCCCGTTTATAGTCTCGAGGATTTTGACGATAGCCCGACCACACTGGGATTTCGGGTAAATGACTTTATTTTGGCCCGTCAAAACGGCGAAATTGTGGGAGTCGTGGGCCTGTGGGACCAGTCACGCTACAAACAGACCGTTGTTCAAACCTACCACAGCCCTTTGCGCTGGCTCAAGCCCTTTTACAATGTTGGCGCCCGGTTAAGTGGAGCCCAACCGCTACCGCCGCCCGGCCGGCCCATTCACTCTGCATACGCCGGCTTCGTCTGTATCGCCGGCAATCGTCCGGACATTTTCCGGCTGCTTTTACGACGAGCATATAACCTCGCCGCCAGCCGGGGCTATGCTTATCTAATACTCGGCTTGGCTGAGCCCGATCCGCTTTTGGCCGTGGCCCGTCAATATGCTCATATCCCATACTATAGCAAGCTTTATACCGTTTGCTGGAAAGATGAGGTGAATTTTCATGAAAAACTGGACCAACGCATCCCTTACGTCGAAATCGCCACGCTCTGAACGGATGAAAGGCAAATATCAGGCAGTAAAAGCTGAGGCGGACTCTCGCTCTTCGGCTCAGCCTGCTGCTTTACCGGTATCGGATCGTCTCGTCGGGCGAGTGCAAACCCCTGAGGCCTTGACCCCGGCCCAGCGCGATCGCATGTACGCGCTGCTGGCTCGCTACTTTGCCAATGTAACCCGGCCGCATTTCGAGCATGATTTGGCCGAAAAGGAATGGGTCGTCCTCTTGACCGATACAAAATACGGACAGATTCAGGGGTTTTCTACCTTGATGCAGCTGCAAGTTGTGGTTGACAGCCAACCGGTCGTTGCTTTCTTCTCCGGCGACACGATTATCCGGCAAGAGTATTGGGGTGAAACGGCCCTGCCTCGGCTGTGGGCGCAGCACGTTTTTGGCCTGGCCGAATATATCTGCCAAACCCGGGCCTACTGGTTCCTGATCAGTTCCGGCTATAAGACCTACCGTTTCCTGCCCGTCTTCTTCAAGGAATTCTTTCCGACCTACCAATGTCCGACACCACCGCCGATTAAGCGCGTATTGGACGCGTTGGGGCAACTGAAATTTCCCGGTGAGTACGACGCCGGGAGCGGCCTGATCCGGTTGGTCAAATCATCGCCGCTGCGGCCGGATGTAGCCCGGATTACAGACCGACGTCTGAAAGATCCCCATGTCGCCTTTTTCGCGGCAGCCAATCCCGGTCACGGCCGGGGCGATCAGTTGGCCTGCCTGGTTGAACTGACCGCCGCTAACCTGACCGCCGCCGGGCGGCGCATGTTGGGGCTGCGTTAAGCAGGCCGTGAGAAGGGGATCCCGCCGCTTCCTCAACGCCACAGCCAATGGCCTCTGGTACCTGATTTGCCTGCCGGATAGTCTGGCCTTCCGCCGCTCATTGCGGCACGGGGCGGAAACACAACGCCAATTGCTGCTCAGGCTGCTGCACCGCAGTGCTGATACCGTCATCGGTCGGCGTTACGGGTTCGCCGAGCTGCAGGCCGTCGCCGACTATCAGGACCGCGTGCCGCTTTCGACATATGAAGATTATCAGGAAGCAGTTGACCACATCGGCCGGGGTCAAGCCAACATCCTGACCGGTGATCCCGTCTTGCTGCTGGAGCCCACCAGCGGATCCAGTGCGGCCAGCAAGTACATTCCCTACACACCGAGCCTCAAAGTCGAATTTCAACGCGCCATTGCGCCCTGGGTAGTCGACCTCTTCCAACACGATCCGCACTTGCTGTGGGGGCAGGCTTACTGGTCGATTAGCCCGGCAGCGCATCATCAGAACCGCACACCCGGCGGAATCCCGATCGGCTTTGAAGATGACAAGGAGTATTTTGGTCGGCTGCAAAGACACCTGATTCAAAGCATTATGGCTGTTCCACCGCCGGTTCGGCTGATCGAGGATTTGACCAGCTTCCGCTACGTGACCCTCCTATTTCTGCTGCGTAGTCGAAACTTGGCTCTAATCTCCGTATGGAATCCCACCTTTTTAAGCCTACTCGTCGAGCCGCTAACTACCTGGGGGTCACGCCTGGCCGATGATATTGGGCAGGGGACGCTGTCGCCACCCACGCCGTTGCCTTCGCGCTTGCGGACATCACTTAAACCCTGGCACAAACCTGATCCCGGACGGGCCAATGAAGTGTGGGCAGCCTTTCAGAAAAACAGCTCGCCGGCCGACGTTCATGCCCAACTCTGGCCCAACTTGCGCCTGATCAGTTGTTGGGCCGACGCTCACTCGGCCCTGCATGTACCCCAAGTCATCCGGCTTTTTCCCCAGGCTCGTGTCCAGGGCAAGGGTCTGCTGGCTACCGAGGGGGTAGTCTCTTTTCCGCTGGTCGGCCAGCCGGGACACATCCTGGCCCTGCGGTCCCACTTCTTTGAATTCCTGTCGCTTGATGACCGGACTAAGGAGCCTCTGTTAGCTCACCAGTTAACCCAGCATAGCGATTATGAAGTAGTTTTGACTACCGCTGGAGGGTTATACCGCTACCGGTTGGGCGACGTGGTCCGGGTGGTAGGTTACCTTGATGGATGTCCGTTGATTCAATTTATGGGCAAGGCCGGCCAAGTATCTGACCGTTTTGGGGAGAAGTTGAATGAACACCACGTCCGGAGAGCGCTTGAGACGGTATTCAGGCCTCCAGCCTTTCAACCGTCCTTCGCCATGTTAGCCTTTGACAGCGTTCTCGAGCAGCCCGCTTACACCCTGTTTATTGAAGCGAACGACACACCGGATCAAGTCTTAAGACAAATGGCCCTCGAGTTGGACAGCGCTCTGCGAGAAAATTTTCATTATGCCTATTGCCGCGATTTGCAGCAATTGGGGCCGCTGCGAGTTTTCCGTATTCGCCGGAACGCACTCATAACTTTTCATTCCGTATGTCAAAATGAAGGCCAACGGGCCGGTGACATTAAGCCTGTAGCCTTACATCGAGGGGGGAACTGGGCACGATTTTTCCAGGGCAGGGTCATTAATTAAAGGTAACTGTTCAGGGACACAGAGCGGCACAGAGATG
>JBFGLD010000037.1:0-13355 GCA_041576335.1 Anaerolineae bacterium
GATGGAGACGCCGGGACGGTAAGTAGTGAACAGCAGCATATGCTCGAGGTGGTATCTCGAAATTCTACCAGATTAGCCAGGATTGTGACCGAGCTGCTCGACGTATCCAGAATAGAAGAGAACAAGCTTGTGTTGAAACGTGAACCCACGTCGATTGAAACGGTCATTAATGAAATAGCCGAAGAGCATCAGTCTATCCTGAAAAAACGGCACCAGACCCTTGCCTTAGATATTGCCCAGGGGCTGCCGGTCATTCTTGGGGATAGGGATCGAATTGTTCAAGTTGTGATTAACTTGCTTGGTAACGCCATAAAGTACACCCCTGATGGCGGCCACATCCAGATAAAAGCGCATCTTGAGGATCCGAACATTCATTTGCAGGTAACCGACAACGGCATTGGGATTAAATCGGAACATTTCGACAAAATATTTAGTCGATTTTACGAAATAGGCGAAGTAACTCAACATAAAACCGGCAAGGATGAATTTATGGCCGGCGGCACCGGCCTTGGTTTGCCCATTGTCAAGGGCATTGTTGAGGCCCATGGCGGCCAGGTGTGGGTTGAGAGTGAATATGGCCAGGGGTCGACCTTCCATGTTACGCTTCCGATCTCAACTGAGGCGGGCGTGTCCGTTGCAGCTGAACTCCCTGAGGTTGAAGAAGCAGATATTTTCAAAGCGACCGAATTTGAGGCCAAAAATGGTGCGGCGCAGCCCACTATCAGCCAGCAGGGTAGATTAAAAATCCTGGTGATCGACGACGAAATCGATGCCATCGAGGTGACAAAAAGAATGTTAAGAGAGTGGTACGATGTTGAGGGCGCCAGCACCAGTGGTCATGGGTTAAAAGCAGCCATCACCGACAAACCCGACCTCGTGCTACTCGATGCCTGGATGCCCGGTATCACAGGTTATGAAGTTTGTAGAGCATTAAAGGGCAACCCTACTGCCAGAGAGATTCCGATCATCATGGTCACGGCTGCGGCGCAAAAAGAGGACGAAGAAAAGGCACGCGCTGCCGGTGCTAACGGCTTTATTTCCAAACCGTTTAGAAAAGATGATCTCGTCAAAGTGATTGAAGGGTTTAGAAAATGACAGATAGGCCGAAGATATTAGTAGTAGACGACGAAGAAGCCACCAGAGACTTTGTTAAGGGCTTTCTCGACCTGCAAAATTATCAAGTCGTTACGGCCTCAACCGGCGTAGACGCCATTATTATATTGGAAAATGACCCGGATTTCGACGTGATGCTGCTCGATCTGATGATGCCCGGTCTTGACGGCTTCGAAGTGTTGGGCATGCTTAAAGCTAATCCCCAGACGGAGCACATCAAGGTCATTATGCTAAGCGCGATGACCGAAGTGGAAGACAAGGTTAACGCTTTCTCAGTCGGGGCCGTCGACTACATTGTCAAGCCCTTCGAGAAAGGTGAGCTCGTCGTCCGGATTGAGACTCAAGTTAGGCTAAAACGGGCAGAGGATGCACTGGCCAAAGAACGAAGCCTACTGCGGACGCTTATCGACAACCTGCCCGATTACATCTTCGTTAAAGATAAAGAAAGCAGATTTGTTACCAATAACGTCGCGCACGTAGCCGCTTTGGGCGCAACTCACGCCGACGAAGTGGTTGGCAAAACAGACTATGACGTATTCCCCCAAGAATTAGCGGCTCAATATTATGCCGACGAGCAGGCGGTTATTCAAGCCGGACAAGTACTGGTCGACCGGGAGGAGCCCATAATCAATCAAACCACCGGTCAAAAAGGCTGGCTCTTAACCACGAAGGTTCCGCTGCGAAACAATAACGGAGAAATTATAGGACTGGTCGGCATGAGCCGGGACATTACCGAACGCAAGCGAACCGAGACTGAGCGGCAGCAGCTTGCCAGGGCCGTGGAAGCCAGTGCCGATGCCATTTTTATTACCGATCTTACGGGCAAAATCGAATACGTTAACCAGGCTTTTACAGGCATCACCGGTTGGCCGCCGGAAGAGGCCATTGGGCAAAATCCGCAGATTCTGAAGAGCGGACATATGTCTAGAGAATTTTACCAGCAGATGTGGGCTGGGTTACGAGCGGGAGAAATATGGAAAGGTCGTATTCTGAACCGCCGCAAAGAATCCGGGGCGATGTCGACAGCGGGTCAAGCCTCGCAGCCTGACCCGCAATTATATTGGGCTCAGGCAACCATTGCCCCTATTCGAGATGAGAGCGGTGACTTACTGGGATATGTGGCCGTACAGCGTGATGTCACCGAGGAAGTTCGTCGTGAAAAGCAACAAGCCCTCGAACGCGAAGCGGCCGAGATTAAGGCCACCGTGGCCCAAATTCTTCAGACTCAGGAACCGCTTCGGAATCGATTTAGCAAAATATTGGTCTATCTACTGACCATGCAGGGACTTGACGTAGAACAGAGGGGTGGCATTTTTATTCGCCCCTCCGGGGCTGCTCATCTCGAGATGTTTGTTAGGCGGGGACAGTTCGACGAGACATTTTTCTGTCAAAAGGACCATACGGCGGCCGGCGAGGGTTCATGCGACTGTGCCAATCTTTCGACAGAGTTGGTAGTTTCTGACGATTGTTTCGACGACCATCGACACGAAGGTCAAAATCCAAATATGACCCATCACGGTCACTACATCGTTCCGCTGATACATATTGGAGAAGTGCTGGGGGTACTGGTTCTCCATACCGCCCCCTATCCTTCGCGCGATTCAATTCGGCTCGAACTTTTGCGACAGGTAGGCGAGTTATTGGGTTTAGCCATCGCCAACGAGCGATTACGGCTTGAAATTCAAAAAGCGCGTGAGGCAGCCGAAATGGCTACTCGGGCCAAAAGCGAATTTCTGGCCAACATGAGCCACGAGATTCGTACGCCGATGAACGGTGTCATCGGCATGACCGGTCTACTCCTCGACACGCAATTGACTCCTGAGCAGAAAGATTATGTCGAAACGATCCGGGCCAGCGGCGATGCCTTGCTTACGATAATTAACGACATTCTAGATTTCTCAAAAATCGAAGCAGGAAAGTTAGAGCTGGAAAATCATCCATTTGACCTGTGGCGCTGCGTGGAAGAAGTGCTGGACTTAATTGCCCCCAAAGCGGCCGAAAAACAGATTGATCTGGCTTACGTCATCGACGACCAAATTCCCACAACGCACATTGGCGATGTAACGCGCGTACGCCAAGTTTTGGTAAATCTGCTGAGCAATGCCGTCAAATTTACAGAGGTCGGCGAAGTCGTCGTAACGGTGACAGGAAGCCCGGTGCGATACGAGGAAATGGCGGAACAACTAGGTGACCCGGTCAATTCGGCCGGTGAAATCGAAAATCGGTATGAACTGCATTTTCAGGTTAGAGACACCGGCATTGGTATTCCTCAAGAACAAATGGAACGGATGTTTCAATCGTTTAGCCAATTAGATACTTCGACGACTCGACGCTACGGGGGTACCGGCTTGGGACTGACAATCAGCAAACACCTATGTCAGATGATGCATGGCACAATGTGGGTTGAAAGTCGGGTAGGGCAGGGTTCTAACTTTCACTTTACGATCACCAGCCAGGTTGCTGCTGAGCAGGCGTCACGTTCTACAGAGTATGACCCGGCAGTCCTAGCCGGCAGGCAGGTCCTGATTGTCGATGACAACGAAACGAACCGGCGCATTCTAAGCCGCCAGACTGAATCTTGGGGGATGGTGCCCACAACAGTGGCCTCCGGTGCTCAGGCGCTGACGCTGATTCGGCAAGGTACGTCCTTTGATCTAGCGATTTTGGATATGCGCATGCCGGAGATGAATGGCTTAACGCTGGCTAACGAAATTCGTTTGTGTAACGACGGGCAAGCGCTGCCGTTGATCATGCTCACATCACTGGGATACCGAGAGTGTGATACACATGGGATCCATTTCGCCGGTCATTTGACCAAACCGGTTAAATCACAGCAACTCTACCACACTTTAATAACAACCCTTGCCGGGCGACCTTCATCAACTGAGCATTTAGCCAACGCCTCTCAATTTGACCGTGGAATTGGGCAAGAACACCCGCTGCGCATACTCCTGGCTGAAGACAACGTGGTGAACCGGAAAGTCGCGCTTGGCATCCTGGAGCGCATTGGGTATCGACCGGATATTGCGGCTAACGGTTCCGAGGTTCTGGCAGCATTGCAGCGACAGCCCTATGATGTTGTGCTAATGGATGTACAAATGCCGGAGATGGACGGGTTGGAAGCCACCCGCCACATCCGCCAACGTTGGCCTGTGGCCCAGCAGCCCCATATCATTGCTATGACTGCGAACGCTTTATCAGGTGATCGAGAGCGATATCTGGCAGCCGGTATGGATTATTACATTAGCAAGCCGGTGCGCGTAGAGGAAATTGTTCAAATCCTTAAAGCATGTCAACCCCTGGCTAACCAAGCCCCCGTGTCACCAAACGGCGCCGTAAATATATCTTCCTCGGCCGCTGCCACCGTTATTGATTGGACGCTGCTGAAGCAGTTCCAGGATATGATGGAGGATGAGGGCGTAGAGATGGTGTCCGAATTAATTACGCTATTTTTAGAGGATACTCCCAGCATGTTGGCTGAAATGCAGGCAGCCGTAACGGACCCAATACAGGAAAAGCGCTTGCGGCAGGCAGCACACGCCCTCAAGTCGAGTGCAGGGTATATGGGCGCGAATGAATTGTCCCGCATTTGTCAGGAACTGGAAGCACTGGGACATGGTGGTGATCTGGCAAACGCTGCCGAAAAGGTAGCCCGGGCAAATAGTGCGTTCGAACAGGCAAAAGTCGTATTTGAGCGAACGCTCGAGACGTTACAAAAAGCGGCTGAAACGCCACTAAGCACCTAAACAATGAGACCTTTGTTTTGTGCAGCAGCGGGGTCCAAAGCAGTTGGGGATGATATATGCTTTCGATAATATTGGCGGCCCAACGAACACAATTTACTGCCTTAGCCGAATTCTGGTTGGCTGAAGGCGCAACCACGTTTAGCATTTGGGAAAACGGGCAAATGTTGGCCCAATGGCCGGCAGAGGCCAAACCACATGAAACCCAGACCAACGTGCCCATTCAAGTGGGCATGCGCACCCTAGGTGAGTTGCGGGTCAGCGGCCTCAATGGCGTCAAAGCGCGGACCCGCTTGACAGTTGAGGCCGACTTGATCGGCCAGTTGGTCAAAGCCGAAAATGAAATGGATAATCTGACAGCTGAGTTGGTTGATGCGCAAGATCAACTGCTGGCGCTGTATGAATTGAACCGGGCCACGCGGACGCATCTCGAAATCGACCAGATGCTCTATTTGCTGACCCAGGAAGTGGTCCGGCTGGTCAAGGCAGAAGGCGTATTTATTATGCTCAACACCAATGACCAACCGATGTTTGTTGAGCAGCATCCTGTGGCGCTGTTCGACGAAATCGCGCTGCAGTATTTCTTCAAGCATTCCCTGGCTTCCGGCTATGAAGAGTTATTGCTTCGAATCGAAGATGCACCGGACATGCTGCCAAACGAGATGTCTTCTCTTTTTCTCAAACCAACGCCCATTCGTAAAAATACAACGGCTTTACTCGGATTTTTGCTCAACCAGCCAGCCGTGTCCCTTTCGCCGAACTTAAAGTTGGCCCGGGCCATTACGGATTACGTAGGTGCCCAAATCGAAAATTCGCTTCTTCATCAGGAAACGCTTGAACAGGCCAAACTTAAGACCGAACTGGAGTTGGCGGCCCAAATTCAACTTCGTCTCCTACCCCAGCGTTTGCCCAAGGTAAGCGGCCTGGATGTTGCGGCTATGTCTCGTCCGGCTTCGCAGGTAGGCGGCGATTTTTATGACTTTGTTGGTCAACCGGGGTTGCCCTTTACCTTCATCATCGGCGATGTATCCGGCAAGGGGATGTCGGCCGCACTGCTTATGGCCATGACCCGGACCGTCATTCGCAGCAAGGCCAATTCCCAACCAATGCCAACCCCCGAGGCTGTCTTAGCCTACTCCAACGAAATCATGTACGATGATTTTACCGAAGTCGGCATGTTTGCTACCGTATTTGTAGGACGTTACGACCCTACCCCGCGAGAATTGCTGTATGCCAATGCTGGACATTCTCCCGTAATTTATTGCCCTGGCGGCACTCAAGCTCAACTCTTGGAAGCCGACGGACCGGCCATGGGCGTCTTGCAGTCGAGTCTCTCCGAGGACTGTGTCATAACCTTCAGTCCGGGCGATTTACTCATATTGGCTACCGATGGCTTTAGCGAAGCAAGAAACCCAGCCGGAGAGATGTTTGGCTTCGAACAATTGCTGCAGTTAGTTGAGTCGCTTGCTCACAAGTCGGCCCGTGAAATTGTCGGCGCCATGTTTGACGCAATCGCCGAATTTAGTGATGAGCATGTTCAAGACGACGACCAAACACTTGTTGTAATAAAAGGCGTAGAAACATAAGCATATCGGAGAATATGATGACCAGGATTTTGGTAGCAGAAGATAATAGGGTTAATCAAAGAATGCTTGCTTATACCCTGCGAAAAAACGGGCACGACGTTATAACCGCTTTGCACGGGCTGGAGGCACTCGAACAATTAGCCACCACCCCTGTTGATTTGATAATCGCTGACATTGATATGCCGGAAATGGACGGTGTTACTTTGCTCAAGCAGTTGCGAGCCGACGACCGGTACAAAAGCCTGCCGGTTATCGTTCTGACCGCGAGTGCTGAGGATGAAGATTACGATACCGTTCGCGCTGCCGGGGCTGATGACGTTTTGACCAAACCGGCCAGTTCGGGGGAGCTGATTGCCGCCATCAAAAGGATTCTTCTTAGCTAAATGAACGCAGTACCGGCCGGAATGTGAAGATCCGACTCTGACTACTCTTTTGAAGGAGATGGCATATGAGTCAACCTGACATAATTCAACTCGACTTACCTGCCAGTCACAAATATCTCAACGTATTGGGGGCATGTATAACGGCTGTGCTAGCGCGTGTAGAGGGGCTACCGAACTCAGAAGCGACGGCGTACAACATCCAATTGGCGGTTCATGAGATATGTACCAACATCGTTGAACACGCTTACAAAGGCCGTGTGGGCCGAATTGGCGTTACGCTGACTGTTTGGCAATCTCCTCGTCGCGTTTCGGTTGAACTGGTCGATACGGGTGAGGCCTTCGAGCCGGCCAACGTGGCAGAACCCGACTTAAACCACGGCCAGGTGCGCGGGTATGGTTTGTTTCTGACTCGAAAACTTATGGATGAGGTAACTTACCAGAGGGGAATCGAGGCTAACCGGTGGCAGCTTGTCAAAGACTTATAATTTAGGGCACGTTCAAAATTTTGAATAAGATGGAACCGAGAGAGACCATTCTAATCGCTGATGGCGATCCGCTTGTGCGTGAAATGCTAAAGGCACTGCTTTTTTCTCAGGGTTACACGCTAGTGTTTGCCAGCAGCGGTCCAGAAACACTGACGAAAGTTGAAGAAATAACGCCAGATTTAATTTTGCTGGACGTTATGATGCCCTGCATGGATGGTTTTGAGGTGTGTGAACGCGTGCGCGCAACGCCTCATTTAGCCGGGCTGCCTATTATTATGATCACTCCGTTTGACGACAGCGCCTCACGTTTGCGGGGACTTGAGGTTGGCGTCGACGATTTCATAACTAAACCTTTTGATATCATTCAGCTGCGGGCGCGCATACGGACTATTACGCATCTAAATCGCCAACGCCGCTTACGGACTCTCGAATTACAGGCCGAACGGGATCGCACCCAGGCTATCTTGGAAGCGTTAGGAGAAGCGGTGGTCGTTACCGATGTAGAAGGTTTGATTCAATATCTTAACCCGGCGGCGGTGAGTTTGACCGGTTTTAACCGCGAAGAAGTATTGGGCCACAGTTGGCGTTTGCTGCAGGACGAAAAAACGGCCAGGCAGCTCGAGGGTGAAATATTGGAGGAAGTACGTGTTGGTCAAACGTGGCGCGGAGAAGTGATGAGTCGACGCAAGGATGACAGCCTTTACGATGCCGCTCTAACCGTCGCGCCACTCTTTGCACCAGGTAATCGTGATCAGCCGATTGGCTTTGTGAGTGTACAACGAGATATTACACCTCTCAAAAAAGCTGAACGGGCCAAGGATGAGTTTGTATCTAATGTTTCACACGAGCTGCGCACCCCACTTTCGGTTATTACTCTGGTCGGAGACAATTTGGATACATTGTATGATCGTTTAGATGATAGTCGGCGCCGCAAGATGATCCACGACATCCAAAAGCATAGCCAGGTGTTAAAGGATCTCATTGGCGACGTGCTGGAACTATCCCGGATCGACAGCGCACGTATTTCTGAGGAGCGCGGACCTCTTAACTTGGCTCAACTCGCCCGCGAAGAGGTCGACAAAATATTACCGCTGGCGCAGCAGCAGTTGCACACCCTGCACGTAACCAGCCTGGAGTGCGTCCCGGTTCTGGGTAACGATAATCAACTGCGACAAGTTATTCGGAATTTACTAAACAACGCCATTAAGTATACGCCCAATGGAGGTCAGATTACGTGTCAATGTTTAATTCTACCATCTCAATCATTAGACGAGGTATGCGATATCGAATTGTCCTGGCCCGGTTACGCCAACCTAGCTCACCACCGCTGGGCAGCTTTGCAAGTAATAGACACGGGAATTGGAATCAGTAACGAACATCTACCACGCGTGTTTGAGCGATTTTACCGTATACAAGCGCAGCAAAATATTCGGGGGACTGGACTGGGATTGGCGATTGCCCAAGAACTGGTTGAAGTACACGGCGGACACATTGCCGTCGCCTCAACTCCAGGCCAGGGATCAATATTTGCTATATATTTACCACTATTAGAGGAGGTATAGTACGATGGATAGACCCGTATCAATTTTAGTTGTCGACGATGAACCGGATTTGGTGGACAACATTAAGCTCACCTTGGAAGTAGAGGGATACCAGATAATAACCGCAAGAAACGGCCTTGAAGCGTTAGGGTTCTTGCAGTCGGAGCCTATCAACCTGATCCTAACCGATATTGCCATGCCGGATATGAACGGCTACCAACTGTATGAGCGCGTTCGTGAAAACCCTCGTTGGACGATCATCCCCTTTATATTTTTGACAGCGCGAACATTGGACAGCGACATTCGGTACGGCAAAGAACTAGGCGTTGACGATTATCTGACCAAACCTATCCGAGCCAACGATCTGCTCGCAATTGTGAGAGGAAAACTCCGCCGGTCCAAACAACTCGTCGACTCGATGGCTCAAATCGTTTCCTATACCAGCAGCCAATCGGCTAATGGAACGCGCTTTTTAACTGTCGGAAATCTACGAATTGACTCAGAACAACATCGAGTTTGGATCAGTGAGCAGGAGATCAACCTGTCGGCCAAAGAGTTTGCCTTGTTAGAACATATGGCTCAACGCGGGGGCAAAATTTCATCTCCCCAGGAATTGGTTCAGGTCACCCATGATTTCGAGACGGATCACTTGGAAGCCGGGGCACTGCTGCGACCGCTGATCTTGTCGATACGTCGTAAGCTCGGCTCATCTGTGGGCGAAACGGGAATGATCAAAAACGTACGGGGGGTTGGCTATAGATTAGCTCTTGCCGATGAGTAAGCCAATCCCCAACGCCGGCAAGGGATATATGTTGGGGTTGCCAACACCGCTAATATCGGATAAAAGCTCATTCTTGGCCAAGCAGGCCATTTGTCGACAAAGCCCGTCAGAATTCGAGTGAGGGGCGGGCTTTGTTCTTTTTAATAGTTTATGACCTAACTAGAACGTTGTATTTATATATTTTAACGCGCGTATTTGTTAAGATGAAGAATACCCTAATAGGGTCCGGCAAAACTGGTAATTCCTTTTATATCAGCATAAATAGTCTGCAATCGCCCGCGGATTATTAGCCTGGACTGTCGAAACAGCCGGGTGCACGGTGCGTCTACCTGCAAGATATCCAACACTAACCGACAAAAATTGCAGGCAGCAGACATTTTCCTTGACCACTACCTAAAAAGGAGGCGCCCGAGATGAAAACAGTGCCAAATATTCTGTTGGTTGACAGTAATTCGGACTTTGTATATAACGTCAGTCTGACTCTGGATGCGGCGGGATATCGTATCTTGACGGCCAGTGACGGACTCCAAGCCTTGGCAATGTTAGAGTCGGAAGCGGTAGATTTGATCCTATCGGATATTGAAATGCCATACCTCGACGGGTATCAACTGTACCAACGGGTGCGCGAGAGTCCAAAATGGACCGCCATTCCGTTTATTTTTTTAACAGCCCAAAGCTTAAGTAACAACCCGGATTGTCAAGACTGTCAAGGCATAGACGGATATTTAACAAAACCCATTCGGGCCAGCGAACTTATTGCAGCCGTACGTCGAACATTTAAAGTGCGCTCGATGCAGATTTAAGTTTGTGGGGATGCTATTACTAATTTTGGGATTTCAAATGGAGTTGGGTGATTTTCTATCCAGCCGTACTTATTGACCCAGAGGTGTGCGGTGTCTTTGTCAGAATCGCCTGCTTCCCAAGAAGCTCGGATTGTCGGTAACAATTGGCCGATGGATCTAGATGTAACACGTGTGCAGATAAAAAAAGCCCAACAACAGGTGGAACGGTATCGCACGGCGCTGCGGCTGGCCGGCCTTGAGATTGAGCGACGCAATCGAGCCATCATAGGCTTGGCCAACTTTGCGTATCGAGCCAGCCGGATCGCGACGCCCGCCGATTTGCTAAAGCTGTCATTGATGCAGGCTGTCGAAACCCCGCATGCCCCGGTCGGAGCTATCGTTCTGGTCAATGCTGAAACAAAAGAGTTAACTTTGGGTGTCCACAAAGGGGTGAATCCGGCGCTTTTCGACATATTGACCGGTCAGCAGTTAGAGAAAGGCGCGAGGGCCCTAATGCCTCATTTAGTCGCCGGTACCGGAGCCTTATTGGAATACCATACGGCTGACGACGAGATGGAGCGATTATTGTTAGCTGCCAGCCAATTATCCAGTCTTGTCAGCCTACCGCTTCAGGCCGGGGCCAAGTTAATTGGAGCCTTATTAGTCGGTCTGCGGGATGACCGGCGTTTTTCCCCCGCTGAACTCTGCTTCTTAATGGCCTTAAGCCACGAAACGGCTATTGCTTTAGAAAGTTTACATCTTCGCGAAGGGCTGTGGTTCACCGCAGCAGCCCTGTTGGGTGGGCAATCTGTCGCTATCGATCTGGAAAAGGTCGGTAAACCCGACCTCAACTTTGAATTTACAACCCCTTTTGAGTTACCCTCGGCTTCTCTTCCTATACCCGAACCGGCCGAGGAGGACGTAGAGCAGTTGCTGGCGGTGACCGTGGAGGCGGAGGAAAAAATTCACCAGCAGTACGCCGACCTCCAAACCCTAAACACCGTCGCCAAGCTGATTAACCAAACCCGTGACCTAAGAGCGATCCTGCTACATACTGTCGAGCAAACAAAAACCAGTTTAAAAATGGATGCTGCCTGGCTTTATCTGGTTGACAAAGATAATCAGCTCGACTTACGGGCCCATATCGGGCTTTCCACCGATTACGTACGGGGTATGCAAAATTTACCGGCTAACGATGGGCTTGAGGGGCGCGTATTTGCCGATAACAGGCCCTATTTCGTGGAGTCGGTTGCAACAGATCCGTACCGCCATAAAATTTGGGTTGATAAAGAACAATTACAGGCCCTGGCAGCCGTTCCCATTACCCGCCCCAATCCCAAAAGTGACCCGGATCAGGCCACAGATGTTGCCGGTGTTCTGGCAGTGGGGAAGCGAACACTGACAAATTATCCTTGGAGTTCTCGTGAAATACGCCTCCTGGTTTCGATAGCCAATCAAATTGCCCCGGCTATTGACAACGCCAGGTTATATGCCCAGATGCAAGACAATGAAACGAGTCTAAAGGTGGGAAACGAAATATTGCGCAATATCAACGATATGCTGCTGGAAAAAAATACGTTTCTGGAAGGGTTTATCACCGATGATTTGGTGCCAGCCTTGAACGTTACGGCAGCAATTTTGCAGCGCCTGCGCCTTTAGAATTCAACGCTAACCGCAGCACAAATTCGGCAGGTAACAACACTACACAAGATTGTCGCCTACCTCGATACTTTAGCTAAAGAGTCCACCCAGATCGGCCTCGTCTTGGAATCCGAATTTGAAAAAACGCTCAATGATAAAGGTCAGGACCAGGGCTATCCAGGTTTGGCTAAACCACCCAGGCTCAAAAAGAAGGCCGTTTTCCCTGGCGACGTAAGTGGCTCAACCTGATTAAATATGAAAAGCCGGGGGATAAGCCGGGTCTGTAATGGCGGCACGGTTAAGAGTGAACGGAGCGATCGGATAACCCGTCTTACCGTCCATGGCAATTTCGCTGAGAATTTTTCCCAGGAGACTGGCAAATTTATAGGCATGGCCCGCACCGACGCAGATAGTTATCTGCGGATGCTCCGGCAGCGTATCGATCACAAAATTACGGTCGCGAGGCATTGCATAGAGGCAGGTTTTGGTGTACAGCTTCGGGCCAAGAAAGCCGGGAATATACTCCTTCAACCAGGCCTCGACCCGGCCTTCTCGTTCCTCATCAGCTTCGTAAGTGCGCGTTTCAGGCGTAACCGCCGGACCTGAGGCATCGATGGCAGCCTTGGTAGCCACTTCACCATAAATGGGGAAGCCATAGAACACATCTTGGCCGTGCCAAATAAAAATGGGAAAGTTGCCAATTGCAAACTCCCGCAGGTTGGGGGTGGCATAATAAGTGACCTGTTCCTGGGTTGCCGTTATCCTCAAACTCATCCCTACATTGGCCAATACCCGGTCTGTCCACGCTCCAGCCGTAATAATAAGTTTCCGGCAGCTAAAGGTTCCGAGCTCCGTTTCAACATCCACCCCACCGTCAACCGGACGAATTGCTTTTACGCCGCAGTGATCGACAATAGTGGCCCCATAGTAGCGCGCCATGCCGATGTGGGCCCCGTTTCCCTTAGCCGCATCGGCAAGGCCGGTATCCGCTTGCCACAAGGCATCGACCTCCTGCCTGATCTTAAATTGCGGGTAGCGCCGCATGACCTCGTTTCCATCAATTCGTTCGTACGGGATCTTGGCCGCATCCATGGCCCTGGCATAAATCTCAATGTCATGCTGATATGGGCCATCTTTCAGGGCTAACTCGATGCTGCCTGTTTTGGTGACTACTTTAACCGCCGACTCCTCCTCCAGGGTGGCCCAGGCGGTGTAAGTATGCGGCGTCAGGCGCGTATAATCTTCGTGATGATAGGTCAGCCGAATAATGCGAGAGTGATCTTGCGACCCACCGTGGACA
>JBFGLD010000038.1:0-13316 GCA_041576335.1 Anaerolineae bacterium
ACGTCAGGAATATCATCTTCCACGCTTCCGCGCGCATCGACAAACGTAGCCCCGGCATCACACTCGCCGTTGTAAACGGCGGTAACGACGTTGTTATGCGATCCAACGTCCGTCACCTCGAGATCGGTCGCCGGATCGAGCCCGGCTGCCGCCAGGGTAATGCTGGGGATAATCCAGCCGGAGGTGGACAGCGGATCGGGGCGGCAAAAGGTTGTGCCGGCCAAATCCTCGATGGACTCAATGCCGCTGTCATTTCGGGTAATGATTTGCCCTTTGTAGGTGGTGGTGCCAAAGCGCGACGTGGCCAGGGCCACGTCAACCCCACATTTCTCGTGGGCCAGGATGTAACCAAAGGTATTGAGCCAGCCGATCTGGGCATTATCGGCGCACATGGCCTCGATCACGGCGGCATAGCTGGTGGCTACGTTGGATTTCACGTCATAGCCGGTCTGTTCGGAAACCATCGCCGCCAGCGTATCACCCGAAGCCAAAATCTCCTCGGTATCGCCGGAGGGCACAAAAGACATCACCAGCGTAACGTCCCCGGCGGCTGCGGCCTCTTCAGGGGCAGCCTCTTCGACAACCGGCCAGCCGGTGGAGATGGACCCGTCGATAATACCTTGCTCTATCTCGGCCAATTCATCCTTTAACTCCTGCGGCACTGCCTCATCAAAGTCGTAGAAGGGGGCCAGGCCTACGCCGCCATTCTCCAGGGTGCTGAAAAAGTTGGTGCCGCCTTCGAAGGTGCCATCTTCCATGCGTTTGACCGCCTCGAACACAGCCACATCAATCTTCTTGAGTACGCTGGTCAGGTAAACCTCGGCTGCATCGGGGTTGGTTTGGGTCAGGTCCGCATCGACCCCAATCACCGTGAAGCCACGGTCTTGCGCCGCCGCCGCCGAGCCCAGGCCAACCGGGCCGGCTACCGGGAGGATGATGTCACAGCCTTCGTCGAAGAAGTTCTCGGCAAAACTACGCCCATCGTCCAGGCTTTCAAAGTTACCGGTAAAAGAGCCGTCACCCCCGCCTTCGGCGGCCGGGTTAGTCTTCCAGCCGAGTACTTTGACCTCGGTTCCTTTCTGCTGGTTGTAATATTCAACCCCTTTCTCAAAGCCGACCATAAAAGCGACCACGGGCGGGATTTTGATCCCACCATAGGTGCAGACGGTCCCGGTTTCGGTCATACCTGCAGCCAGGTAACCGGCCATAAAAGATGGCTCATCCACGGCAAAGAGCAGCCCCAAATCGCCGGAGGTTTGGCTGGGAAAGTCGACAATGGCAAAGGGGATATCGGGGTTGGCTTCTGAAGCCGCCTTGGTGGCATCGGCCAACAAAAAGCCCACCGTGACGATCCCATTGTAGCCCTGGCCCAGAAATTCTTGAATATTCTTTTCGTAATCCGTCTGCTGCTGGCTTTCCAAAAACTGAACCTCTAGCCCCAGTTCTCTGCCGGCCTGCTGCAGGCCGGTCCAGGCCAGTTGGTTGAAGCCCCTGTCGTCAACGCCGCCGACGTCGGTAACTTGACCATAGCGATGAACCATGACCGCTTCCTCGGCCGGGGCTTCTTCTTCGGCCGGCGCAGCTTCCTCTTCAGCCGGAGCAGCCGGTTCCGTGGCGGCAGCCTGCGGCTCTGCGGGTGCCGCCGGTTCCGGCGTAGCAGCCCCACCACAAGCCGCCACAGCTACAGCCAATACGGTTAATACAATCATCAACCAGAATACACGTTTACGCATGTTACTCCTCCTCGTTAGTTAAGTTGCGTTTAAAGCATTGATTATTTTACAACTAGGCTAATCCTAGTAAATGCGCACCCCAGGACTTTTAGCGTAGACATCACCTCCTTAACAAAATAAGTGCGTTCGGGAAGTCATTTACGGACAAGGTCTGATGCTTACGCTCTAAGCAATAGGTTCCGTAAGGCGTAGGGCGTATTATCTCAAAACCATTATCGATTTTCCTAGAAATGCCATACATGGATTAACGGCAGCACAAGTTCATTATGATGGACTCGCCAACTTATCCAGAACGGGTTTGAAGGCTCTGAGGGGGGATTGAACTGCTCCAAGCCAAATTTCTGTTGCGTTAAAGTTATCACAATGTCATTATAAACCACCTGGGAACGTGAGGCAAAAAGATATAATAAACTTGCTGCCCGGTTCGATTCAGCGGCTGGCAGCGTCTGTGATATAATTGGTGCGATGAAAAGTCAGTCGATTCATATTGGGTTAAACGCCCATTTGATGTCGTTGAGCCAATCGTACCGGGGTGCCGGAATTAGCTGGTATATTTACAACTTACTTAAGCATCTGGCCCGGGTTTCCCCAGATTTTTTGCGCTACAGTGCTTTTTTGCACGACCGGAGTTTTCAGAGTGAGGCCGGGTCAATGGCTTTACGATTTAGCCGCTGGCCTACCCGGCGACCGGTTATGCGCATCTTTTGGGAACAGGTTGTACAGCCGTTGGTGCTTCGTCAAGCGGGCATTGATTTGCTGCATGCGTTGGCTTTTGTGGCGCCGCTGGCGAGTTCACCCCCTTTTATTGTGACCATATTCGATCTCAGCTTTCTACATTACCCGGACGCGTTCCGTCCTTTTAACCGTTGGTACCTAAGGCTGTTCACGGCCCAGTCTGCCCGGCGAGCTCGGGCAATCATCGCTATTTCCGAAAGCACCCGCCAAGATGTGATTGATTTATTGCAGGTTTCACCGGAGCGGGTTCATACGATTTACTGCGGTGTCGATCATAACTTCCGTCCGCTGCCGGCTGCAGCCATCGCGACCTTTCGGGCCAGGCAGCAGCTGCCCGACAAGTTTGTTTTATTTCTGGGAACTCTGGAACCTCGGAAAAACATTGACGGCCTTATTCGAGCCTACGCCCGGTGGCGTCGAAGTGACCCAAATGCACCGCCCTTAATTGTGGCGGGAGGCAAAGGCTGGTATTATCACCAAATATTTGAGTTAGTCGAATCGCTTAACCTGACGGCATGGGTACGCTTTCCCGGATATGTACCTCAAAATGAGCTTCCTTTGTGGTATAACGCGGCCACCTTGTTTGTCTATCCCTCCCATTTTGAAGGTTTTGGCTTACCGGTTTTAGAGGCAATGGCGTGTGGTACTCCGGTTATTTCCAGTACAGCCTCATCGCTGCCGGAAATCGTTGGCGAGAATGGGGCGGGCTGCTTAGTGAACCCGGCGGATGGCGAAGCCCTGGCCACGGCCTTGGCTCAGCTTATAAGCGATGCCGAATTACGCCGCTCAATGAGCGAACGGGGTCTGGCCAGAGCCAGCCTGTTCCACTGGGAAACAACAGCGCGCGAGACTGTGGAGATCTACAAAAAAGTGTTGGTTTGGTAAAGAGGTTAACAAATTGCAGTTCCTTCATCATACAAAAAGCCGAAAATCTAATACGCTCGGCGCTCATCGCGGCGATGCAGCGCTGCCCAATCAGACGGGTGCCGGTTTCATGAACCGCCTCTACGAATTGCTTTTTGACAACCAGAGAACGGCCCTAACCATTTGGATATCGGCTGACATCTTTTTGATCAACATTGCCTTTATCCTGGCCTATTGGGTGCGGTATGATTTGCAGCTTTTTCGGGGAGTTGACCCGGCTTTTGATGTATCTTACCAGGTTTATGTACCATTTGTTATAATTTTTACGCTGCTTTTGATTTCTGTCTATCGCCAGGCCGGATTCTACCGGCTCCACCGTCACCAGACTTCTTGGTTCGACGAATTATACACAATTATCAATGGTACGGCGACCGGCACGATCATCATGATCGTTTTTATTTTTCTCTACCGGCCTGCCTTCTATTCCCGGATTATCTTTATCTATGCCGGTCTCTTATCGATCGCCCTGCTGGGTTTGAGCCGGTTCATTAAAGTCAGAATGCTGCGGCAGATGCGCCGTCGTGGCGTTGGGGTCGACCGCGCCATCATTGTCGGGGGCGGCGAGATAGCCCGAACAGTAATGCGTGCCGTTGTGGCGAACCCGGAGGCCGGTCTATCCATCGTCGGTTTCCTGGACGACAACCCGGCCAAAGGCGAAATAGACATCGGCCGCTTTAGAGCCCTGGGCAGTATCGACGATAACCTGCCCTCGGTGTTGGAGGAGCAGGAAGTTGACGAGGTGATTATAACCCTACCCTGGCAGTATCATCGCAAAATAATGCGGATTATGGCCCAGTGCGAACGAAGGCAAATTCGAACTCGAATCGTGCCTGATGTGTTTCAAATGACCATTCACCAAATGCAAGTGGAAGATATTGCCGGCATCCCCATGATTGGGATCAAAGAGGTGAGCATCGGCGGTCTAAACCAGTTGCTGAAGCGCAGCATCGACCTGGGCTGTTCAGCCCTAGCCGTAATTCTACTGGCCCCGCTGATGGGCCTGGTGGCGCTGATGATCAAGCTGGAGTCGCCCGGACCGATTTTATTCCCGCAGGAGCGAGTTGGCAAGAACGGGCGGCGCTTTACGCTTTATAAGTTTCGCTCTATGATTGACGGTGCGGAATCGCAAAAAAGCGCACTCAGTTCCTTAAATGAAGCTGATGGGCCGCTGTTTAAAATGAAAGATGATCCGCGTACAACCCGCCTGGGCAAGCTGCTGCGCAAGCTAAGCATTGACGAATGGCCTCAATTTTATAACGTCCTACGGGGAGAAATGAGCCTGGTGGGACCACGACCACCACTTCAGGCCGAGGTGGAACAGTACAAAGAGTGGCATAAACGCCGACTGGATATATCACCCGGCATTACCGGCCTGTGGCAGGTTAGCGGCCGGTCGGGATTAACCTTCGACGAAATGGCGCTGCTCGACATCTACTACATCGAAAATTGGTCGCTGGGTTTAGATGCCAAAATCCTACTACAAACCATCCCCAAGGTTATTTTTGGGGACGGGGCCTATTGAGGAAAAAAGCTAACCCGGCGTGCAAATCTTCTGCTTGTGGAGCAGACTTGCCGGCCTACCAGAGCTCTCGTGCCCCGCAGCAGGCCGGAAGGCTTAGCCCACACCTTAACCTCATGGTATTGGCCGATGATGAGCTAAACGCCCTCGTCTATTCATCTTCCGGGGCCGTCTCCAGGTCGGCACCTTCCGGCCGGGCGACCGGCATGCCTAAAGTGTTAGCGCTGGCAATTTCAATTTGCTGGGCAGTGCCGGCCACAGGCGCCGGTCGCAGCGGGGGGGTAGCCTCCTCCTCCGTCAGCAAAGCGTCTAAGCGCCCGTTCAAAACGTTGATTTCTTGATTGACGCGGTTAAGTTCCCGCACTACAAAATCGAGGGTGACGGTTAGCTCTTGCGGCGACTCCGCTCCCAAAGCATCTCGCTGGACCTCCAAGTCCGTCAATTTTTGCTGCCAATCATCAGCCTGCCGGTGAAGTGAGTCCAGGCTTAATTCAAGCACCCACGCTACTTCGGGAATTTCAACCTCAGCTCGATCAGCCCAGTCAGGAATCGACAAGTCGAGGATGTGTTCAATTTGATAAAGCAGCGCATCACAGGCTTGATACAAATCTCCATAATTGCTCAGGCGCTGTTGCCTGTTGGCTAAGCCAAATATACCGAGAGCCGCAATGATCAGCAGCATTCCGCCACTGCTGATCAAGCAGCCCAAAGTGTTCACAATCAGGTCTTCCAAAATAATGGAATTAATTCCTAAACCCAGCAGGGCCAATATCACTCCGGCGGCGATAATAACAAAGAGGCGCGGAATTACGATTTTGTTTAAGCGCTCGGCCAACACATCTTCCGTTACGGCCCGGCCTACCTTGTCGTCGAAATCTTCATCCTTCAAAAGTTGTTTTGCTTCGAGGCGAAGTTGGTTGAATTGCTCGTTGTGTACATTACTTATCTCTTTGGCCGGCAAAGAGGCGATATTATTTTGCAAAGCCGCGACCGCAGCACGAAGTCGTTGTAAGCTATAAAGTTCGTGCTGGGTTAGATTTGGCTGCGATGGTTCGGTCATAATAGAAAAATTTCCCTTTGGCTTGAAGTATGTCCGCTGCGCTCGGCACGCCCGGAAATAGGTCATCCGCCCAGATCATAGGGGCGGCATCCATCCTTATTATACACCACTTGTCTGCTTAAGCTTCAAAATCACCTATCGTTTGTAGGGTTTGTCTAGGAATCCGTGTTCATACAACCAATTTTCCAATTCGCGGTTGTTGGGTTCAGTGATCATCGGCCCGCGGTCGTAGCCTTTAATGGTACGGTAAGTAGGGCGTGGCAAGAAATCCGTATAGGGTACATCTTCCCCGGAATTAGCAATTAGAATTGTAGGCACACTATAGTGATGGGTCCATTCCTTAACGCGGGCGGCAATAGCCGAATCATCGTCGATGTTAAGTTCCCGGTAGGGCACTTGGTAGCGCTGCATCACATCGCGAGCCAGCGCCACCAATGGGCAGTAGCTTGTGCGCACATACATCACGATCTCTTTTTCCATGTTCTGCTGTCTCCTGTCCGTTGCTCGGCATCGTTCTCCAACATCTCGGCCAACGGTTTGGCTCGGACCTGGAAAACTGCATCCCATTTCGAGTCCGTTCCCGCTCAAGGGGATTGAGCCCCACGGAGTGGTGAGCTTCTACGTAATCGAGCCAACACCGGGCATTACAGGGCGTTACGACCGCGGTCGGATCCGTTCATCGCCGCTGAGTAACCACGTTGGAATAACAAAATCCTTGGCCTGGTAGAACCTAAGGTCCGCAAATGTGGACGGGTCAAGGGGGCGCCATAGATTTGAACGGTACCAGGGAAAAGTCCTGAATTATAGGGTTATTCGAATGAAGGAAACTAAACGTCGAAGGTAACAAATGGCTCAAATTCACTGAGTAAGACGATCAATACGGGCCTGATTCAGGTTCAATTGTTTCGATTGGGTATCGCAAATCTAGAAACCTCAATCCCCCTATCGTCGCTGAGAATAATTACTTTGCCGGGTTCCCAAGCTGCTTCACCCTGGCCGAGATAAAGATCGCTGGCGGTATTCTCGCCGGCCGATGTATGTAATCGAATACTGCCCCCGCTAAAAAGAAATACGTCGGGAAATTCAAAGATAGCCAATGAGGAACCTGCCAATTTCCAATCTCTTACACTAACACCCGCCCCCCGATTTAGAATGACCACAGTCTCCCGCTGCAGATCTGCTGGGGCAATCACTTCGCTGATAACGACATTTATCTCGTCAAAAGGTGGGGGGGTAGAGGTGGGAATGAGCGTGGGTGTTGCGACAGGCGGATTGGTTGGCGTTGGCGAAGGGCCGACCGTTGCCGCAGGCTCTCTGGGCACGGCGGCATTGGTTGGCAGTGGTGTTGGAGGGTCAAATGGTAGTGGCGTCTCGGTTGAAAACGGTGCCGGGGTAAACGTAGCGGTGGCCGGGGGCAATCCACCGACGGGGATGACCAACGATTGACCGGCCTGGATAAAGTTCTTATCAGTTAGGTCGTTGGCCACCATCAAATCGGTCAGAGGGACGGAAAACTTTTCAGCGATTAAGCTTAAAGTATCCCCCGGTTCAACCACATAATCCACCGTTCCAATCGGCGTAACCTGGGTGGGCAGCGGTGGCGGAAGGTTATCGACTTGCGGTGACACATTAGAATTAGCCCCGGCGGGAACGCCCTCGGCTGAGGCAGGCGTGTCGATCTCGACAACCGATGGAGCGATGTCGCCCGGTCCGGCCTGACGCCCTGCGATGAGAACGACGACAATACTGATGACCAGCGCGATGACGGCGTTAACCCCGATAATTAAAGCCAATTGGCTAGCGGGCAGCCCCACGCTGGTCACACCCGACTGCCGGTAATTATCATAAGTAGGGTCGTAATCAGCATCGTGTTCATATTCGTAATCTTGATTGTACCTGGGATTATCCATTTGTGTCGTAATTAAGCGGATGCCGGCCACCGGCAAGTTGACTTCTATGCAAACTAAGCTGGACAAGAAAACACTTTGTCCAACAAACTAGGCTCATTATACCCCATATTGACTCGGCTGACAATGACAGAAGACACCGCGGGTGCATTTCAAATTGAGAGCGAATTTCAGCCGCCGACGCGTGGGGCTGAAGCCCGCTCGACCAGTTTGCTTAAGCGGGTTTTTACCCCTTGCAGCCTGATGGCTTTAGCCTCAGGTGGCCTTCTGTTCGATTTAACTGTGACATCGTCAAAGTCGTTATGATTTGGGTAAATATCTCCGTAATAGAGCAGCTAACACCGTCAACTCCCTGGTCCGAAAAATTCGCAGTACCAGCAGGTAAATGCCGCCGCCTAAAAGACTTAAGGTACCAACAAGGGCACCTTCGATGACCAACTGCTCCGAAGATAGCCAGTCTGACAAAAGTATTGAGAGCGTCCATAACACCACACCCATCACCACAGAAGCCACAACAGCCTTCAACACAGTAATGTCCAGTCCACGTCCGCCAAGGGGAGCAAGTCGATTAACAAGCCACATCATTATTAGGGCATGGCCGGTTAGTTGAACACTGTTGGCCAGCACGAGGTCGGTCATTTGCAGTGGGCGAGCGAGCGCCGGCAGCAGAGCCGCCACCAAATAGAGGCCAACTCCAAGCAGGCCAACGAGGGCCGGAGTCAGCGTATTTTGGCGGGCGTAAAAAGCAAAGATTAAGGGTTGATCGATGGCCGCAAAGGTTAAGCCAAGCAAATAGAAGCGCAACGCTAACACCGTTTGTTGCGTGTCGTATCGGGTGAAATCCCCATGTTCGAAGAGTAGGGCGACGATAGGTTCGGCCAGGACGAAGAGGGCAACCGTGGCCGGAATAATGAGGACCAGCACCAACCGCAGGCCGGTTGTCAGCGTGTTCATAAACTCATCCACGGCATCAGCCTGACCTGCCTGGTTTGATGCCAAACGGGAGAGGGTGGGTAGTATGGCCAATGAAATGGCTGCAGAAACAAGTCCCAGGGGAAACTGAACAATTGTGGTGGCGAATTGCATCCAGGCAATACTTTGCGCTCCCGTACGAGAAGCAAAGTTACGGTCCACGGCAATCGCAATCTGACTGATAATTAATCCCAAAATAATCGGCAAGTAAAGTTTGGCAATGCGTCGCAGCGCCGGATGCCTAAAATCGACGGCAAACCGTAGTTGCCCATCGCGTAAACCAGGTAGCTGTAATAGAACCTGCAACAGCGAACCCGCCAACATACCAAGGGCTAAAGCTTCAATGCCCCAGTCAAAAATCAGAACACCGACCAAGGCAACCGCCACAATTGTAGCGTTGAAAGTTGCAGCGGTAAAAGCCGGCAGAGCAAAACGCTTCAAGGCAAAGAGTAAACCGGTGATAATGCCCGATAAACTCAGGAAGAACACCGCCGGGGTCGTTATTCGCATTAGACGGGCGGTGACCGCCAACAGCTCGCTATCGAATCCGCCGGCCATTAAAAAGGCCACTTGGGGAGCAGCCAATTCAAGAATAAGGACAATAATCCCCAAGACGACAACGGCCAGACTTAATACCAGGCTGGCCAACTGCCACAGCGCTGTCCGATCTCGTTCTGCATATTCAGAGAAAACAGGGACTAAGGCGCTGCTGACCATCCCCCCGATCAGCAAATCGTACAGCATTGTCGGGATTATCTGAGCGACGCGAAAGGCAGAGACAAGACCCGTCGCCCCAAACAAATCGGCAATGATCGTCTCGCGCGCCAGACCCAAGACCCGACTCGCAACGTTGCCGAGAGCAATCAACATGGCCGCGCGAGCCATGCCGGCAGCCCGAGCTGAGGTAGGGGTTACGTCAGCAGAGACCAACGAAGCAGAAGAAGTTGGAACATTGAGGTCTATCTGTTCGCTCGGGTTGTTGAAATTACGGCCTGCCAAGGCGCGCCGCCCTCAAGGTCTCAATTTGCTCTTTTGAACGATCGCGTATTTCCACCGCCGACATCTTTTTGGTCATCATACCGTTCTTCCTGAGAGCTAACAATCAAACGCTGGCGCAAACGCGCTATTTCCGCTTCCAACTCCGCTTGTCTCGCACCCATTTCCAGTTGGAGCCGCTCCAGTCGACTGCGCATATCAAGGATGATCTGCACGCCCGCCAAATTTACACCCAAGTCATCGGTAAGGCGTCGAATCTGATGCAATCGGTCGATATCCGCCGGAGCATAGAGCCGAATTTTACCCGCCGTACGCTTTGGTTTTACCAAACCCAACGACTCGTAATGGCGTAGAGTTTGGGGATGCAGGCCGACCATGTTGGCCGCAACGCTGATCACATACAGGGGCTGCTTGGCGGTGGTTCCGTCATAATCCTTAAACATTGAGCCTCCGTCATAACCCGCGAATATCGGCGAGTTCTTCGAACAACTCTATCTCCTCATCCGTCAGATTTTCGGGTAACTTGACCATTACCTTGGCGTAGAGATCGCCCCGTTCATCCGCTTGTTTCAGGCGGGGCATCCCCTGCGCTTTCAAACGGAAGGTACGACCCGATTGAGTTTCAGGCGGAATTTTAAGTTTGACTTTGCCTTTGAAAGTCGGCACAACTGCCTCTCCACCCAACATGGCGGTATACAAATCTACAGGTAGCTCAGTATAAAGATCGTCACCGACTCTTTCGAAGGTAGGATCGGGAATAACCTTGATTTCGAGGTACAGATCACCCTTAGAGCCGCTGCTTTCACCGGACGCCCCTTCACCGCGCACGCGTACTTTGGTGCCAGTTTTTGATCCTTTAGGTATCTTGACTTCGATGCGCCGGCCTCCAATTCGCAAAATACGCGAGGTCCCTTTAAAGGCCTCTTCAAGCGTAATTTCAATCTGTTGGTGATAATCTTGCCCCTGGCGGGGTGCTGTCCGCGTGCGAGTACGACCCACATTGCCAAAAATGGCTTCAAAAAAATCGGAAAAGCCACTGCTACCACCAGTGCCGGCACTCGAAAGGATGTCATTCAAATCGACATAACCACCTTTGCCGGGGCTGGTCCATTGGCTCCAATCAAAGCTATCCACACCACCATGGCGTTGGTAGGCCTGCCAACTGGAACCCAATTGGTCGTATTTTGCCCGCTTGTCGGGGTCGGTTAGCACTTCCGAGGCTTCATTAATCTCTTTAAAGCGTTCTTCAGCTTGTCCATCACCGGGATTCACATCCGGATGATATTTGCGGGCCAATTTGCGATAGGCTTTTCTTATTTCATCCGCACCCGCATTTTTATCTACCCCTAAGATTTTGTAATAATCTTTATATTGCATCTTTAAGACACCTATTTAATAAAATATAGCTCATAAGGATTTGCCGTAGCCCACCCCACCTCATATTGTCATTCGCGGCCATCAGCTCTCAATGGTATTAACTGTCTAATAGGGAGACGGGCCAACTTGAGTCTCCCTCTATCAACTTAATTGATCGATACCGCAGCAATATGTTTTCGAATTTGTGATTATATCAATTGTGGAGATTTCGACAAAATCGCAGGCAAGAAATGGGTAGACGCTGCGCGTACGGGGTAAGCATCGATTTAGAAACAGAATGAGCTATCACTAAAAAATTTGGTATGGTTATCTTAAAGGATCCACGCCCATATTCAAATTTGTATTCAATGTCGGCGGCTGATTCACCCTGACCAGGATAAAAAAAGTCGCATCCAGACTCGGATGCGACTTTTGGTCAAAACACTTTTAGGCTGCAATTAAATTTAGCTTTTATAGTAAACCTTTGGAATACGAAGTTTTTGGCCAACATAAATATGATCCGGGTTAGAGATCTTATTGGCTTTGACGATGTCCCAACTGCTAACCCCATAACGATAGGCGATTCTGGTTAACGTTTCGCCGCGCTTCACGACGTGATATTTCGAGTCGTGATCCTTCTTATAGTCGGGGTATTTGTACGAGGCTTTCCGATTACCGTAACCATCAGAGGGTTTTTGCCTGTATTCTTGCTTGTAGCCATCACGCTTGTAGCCATCACGCTTGTAGCCATCGCGCTTGTAGCCATCATTTTGGTAGCCATCACGCTTGTAGCCATCGCGCTTGTAGCCATCACGCTTGTAGCCATCGTAGGGTTTCTTGTTGTAATCGCGTGGGTAGTCGTATCCCTTTTGATACTTCTCCTCGGGAATGTGAAGCACTTGACCGGAATAGATATGGTCAGGGTTCTTTAGCCTGTTAACCTGGGCGATGACATAAGGATTTACACCATACTTGCGACCAATACTGAAGAGCGTTTCGCCATGATACACCGTGTGGTAGCCTCCACCTGACGCAAGAGCCACCGGAACCGAGAGTACCATCAGTATTGTCGCCGAGAGGGCAAGTATCACAAATCTTCTCAATTGTTTTTTCATTTGTTAAGTCTCCATAACTCCGTTAAATTAGTAGCAATTGTAATGGTAGCCACAGGTGTAGCTATACCGTCTATAGTCTGGATAGTAAGTTTCATAGTAATACCCGGTAAAATCATAGCCATACCCTACTTGAGGGTAGTAATAATAGCTATGCTCATCCTGAGGGTATCGATCTCGAGGCGGTCGGTAATTCTTACCCCGGTCACGTCGATAATCCTTACTTTGGTCACGATTGTAACCGTAGGAAGACGGAATATGCAAAATTTGGCCAGCGTAGACATAGTCAAGCCCGGACAATCCATTAGCCTCGGCAATGCGACGGGGGTCTATACCGTAGTGCCGGCCAATGCTGTAAAGGGTTTCGCCATATTGCACCGTGTGATAGACGCCACTGTTATCTTTCCCTCCATCAGCGGGTGGTGCGGCATAACTGGTGGAGATGGCAGCAACTTGCAGCAGCACACATACGGCAATACCTTTCAGCACTATGTGGATAACATTGCGTTTAATGACCATAGGCTACCCTCCAACTGCTACAAGACCAAAAAGTGGGAAAAGGATTTTTCATATAATCCCTCCTTTTAGCTAGTATAACTACCGAATGTCCCTAACAATCGATAGCCTTGAAAAATTATTGCCGACACAGCATCCCCGCATTGATACTATGTCAAGCTATCTTCCACCATTATATCGAGTCTTCAAATTAAATGCAACATTCACTAGACATAATAAGAAAATTAACTTACCATAATTCAGGCAACTAGCCAAAAATTAATTTAAAAACAAGAAACCCGGCAAGATCTTGCCGGGTTTCCCAAAAAGGAGGAGAAGATGAACACACTTAAGTTTTACCGATACAGTATAACATATGACCGGATTATTTACACCACGTTAACACTACGGAAACTATACGCTAATTTTTCAAAACCGACTCCTCATCCGTTAGTCGATGCCAAGATAAGCTTTTTGGACCGTCTCATTTTGTTGTAAGGCTTTCGC
>JBFGLD010000039.1:0-13212 GCA_041576335.1 Anaerolineae bacterium
GGTCGCCAAGATAGACATCACCAACAATTTTCCCAATCGTTCCATCGGTTTATTACTATCCTGCCTTCCTAATTTTTTTTGGTGTTATTAAATAAACAAACCGGGTGTTAATCCTCGTTCTGCAAGAAGCTAATGGCTCGCTCCAACTGCACGTCGCGCTGACTGGCCTGGTCTTCTTCAGTCGGTAGGACTTCAATATCCGGGATCAAACCGGTACCATCGATCGCATTGTTGTCCGGCGTAAACCACTTTGCCACCGTAACGTGCAGTCGAGAGGCATCGGACAGCTCATAAATTAGCTGGACGCTACCCTTCCCAAACGTCTTTTCCCCAATTAAGGTAGCCCGGTCGTAGTCTTGCAGCGCACCGGCGACGATTTCGCTGGCACTGGCGGTGCCGCCATTGACCAAAAGCACCAAACGTTGGTCTAACATTCGACCACCACCGCGAACATCATAGATGCGCTCACCTTCAAGTTTCCGGTCTTCGCGCAGCACAACACCGTCTCGCAAAAACTGGCTGGCGATATCGACGGCTGCCTCCAGCAAACCACCGCCGTTATTGCGAAGATCTAAGACGTAGGCTTCTGCCCCTTGGGTCGACAATTCATCAAAAGCTTTGTTTAATTCCCGGTTACTGCGCTCGGTAAACGAAGTCAATTGAATATAGCCAATTTTTGGTGCCTCTTCGAGCAGGCGCCAATTAACGCTTGGCGTTTCAATGATAGCCCGTTCGATTGGGATGTCTATCGATTCAGGCGTGCCCACGCGCTCAACGGTCAAGACGACCTCAGTTCCCACTTCACCCCGAATCAACAGTACAATTTGCTCGACGGTCATTTCCGGCGTGACGGGCGTTCCATCCACGGCGATCAGAACGTCGTCCTTCTTTAAGCCGGCACGCTCGGCCGGCTGGTCAGGCATCGGATCTAAAAGAATGCGCCCATCATCGTCGGTGCGTACAAAGGCCCCGATCCCCCCAAATTGACCCTCGAGCTGGGCTTTCTCGTGAGCGGCCGAGTCCGGTTCTATGAAGACCGTGTAAGGATCATTCAGGGTAGCCAGAGCCCCCTTGATCGCCCCGTAGGTTGAAGTGGGCTCTGAGGGAATATTTCCGTAAAACTGCTCTTCAACTCGGTTCCATACTTCCCAATAAAGCGAAAAATTGCCGGCGGCTTCGGCGGTGGGTTGATCGTTGACGATTGTATCACGCATGAAGTAGCCGATGCCGGCACCGCTGCTGAAAATCACAAAGGCAGCCACAGTGGTTGCAAAAACTTTAACGAGGGTATGTATCACGGTGACTATATTCTCCTCTAGACCGGAATGCTTTTAAATTGTAGCACGGATAGAAGGGGGGAGCAAACAGTCGTAGACTTGTAGTCGTCGGATGCCTCGAAATGAATTTCGAGGCGACCGGCGGCAGCGGATTACCGAATTAAATTTTTAACTTTCATCAATTCGGGGTGACACCGGACCGGATTACCGGCTTATTTTCTTAACCTCAATCAGCCGGCTTGCACGTGCTGCAGCGCGGCGGCTTCAGCCCCACGCAGTCGCGACTGACATTCGCCGCCAAATTTGAAATGCATCCCCCTGGGCTCAAGCCATTGACAAAGCCACGATATTCAGAGTAAAATGGCGCTATGATACGCTTAACCGACGCAGTGGCCTATGTCTCTGAAGTGGAACATGCCCCACCTCACTTTCAAGCGCTCACCGAACGGCCTTTGGTCGTGATGGTTGGCCTGACTGGGGTTGGCAAATCTACAATCTTAAAGGCTTTGGCTCAACGCGGCGTAGATTATACCCCGCTGCCTGATCGCCGCGAGATCACCAATCAAATCATTATCGCCTTACTTCAGCAAGAAGATGGGCAGTCGATCCAACCCGTTTTTGATCGGGTTAAGCGATTTGAATACACCGCGCGCTATCGCGCTAAATTCCCCGGCGGAATGGCTCATGCTCTGAACCGCATCGTCGTCGATCCGGCTCAGACCCGGCCCTTATTGATTTTCGACGGACTTCGTGGGCTTAATGAAGTTCAGCATGCGATCAGTTACTTTCCGCGCGCGCGTTTTGTCATGTTAGATGCTCCGGATATGATCCGGCTTAATCGCCTTTTGAAGCGTGAAGACGCCTTTGATACGACTACAATTCGAACTTCGTTGGCAACCCAAAACCTCATGGCTGCGCTCACGGCCGTCCCAAACATCGAAGCGGTATTTGCTGAGGAACAATTGCGTCAAATCGCTCGTACCGCCCGGGCGACGGAAATCTCCGCCGATGCCGTCGTCAAAAAAATCACAATTATTGTCGAAGAGCGACGTAATTACGACTCTAGTGCGGCCCGTGTCCATCTCACCCGAACGCTTGCGCCAAAACAGGTGCTCGTGCTGGACACATCTACCCATCCTGTCGACGTTCTTGCCCGGCGGATGGCAGAATGGCTGACAGTCGACAGCAAATAGCCAATTCTATGACCAAGATTGCCGAAATTCAGACGATACCCTTTCGACTGCCGCTGAAAGGCTCGCTGCGCTGGGGCAAAGCGGGCCGACTTGACACGCTGGAACACGTGTTGGTAGGCCTGATTACTGATACGGGTCACGTTGGTTGGGCCGAGGCGACGCCCCGGCCTACGATTTACGGAGAAACGACCGGCTCAATTCAGGCTATCGTCGACAAACATCTGGCTCCGCGGATTATGGGTATGCCGGTAGAGGATGTAGCGGCTATTAATCAGGAATTAGCGGCGATTGCCTATAATCACACGGCCAAAGGGGCAATAGATATATCACTACACGAAGCGATCGCGGCCTCGCGCCGGCAAAGTCTACGTGAATATCTTAACCCGCCGACCTCCAAGATTAAAGTCTCATATATCCTCGGCATGGCCGACCGGGTGGAAATGCTCGCCGAGGCAAAAACGGTGTATGACCAAGGCGTACGCGTGCTTAAGGTTAAGGTTGGACGTAACTTCGCCAACGATATGGCGCTGATTCAGCTATTGCAAAGTCAATTCAAGGGCAGCGGTCTGAGCCTTTATGCCGACGCCAATGAAGGGTTACGACCCGACGAGGCTCAGACACAATTGCAGCAGCTGGCCGACCTGGGAGTTCTATATATCGAAGAACCGCTCCCTGTTGAGCAGATTGCTGAACGGGCTGCACTGCGCCAAACCAAAACGCTCCCGCTTATCGCTGACGACAGCACCTTTAGTTTACGTGATCTTAAGCGTGAATTGTACTTCGACACTTTTGATATTCTGAATATCAAAACGGCGCGAACGGGCATCTTTCAATCGCTGCAAATGCTTGCGGCGGCCCGAGACTATCGCAAAGGGGTCATGGTTGGGTCCCAAGCCAGCTCGACCTTAGGCACAATCCGCGCCGCCATTTTTGCCGGACTGGAGGGCATTGATTACCCCTCGGAATTGAGTTTTTTTCTCAAATTGGAGGAGGACATCGTTAACCGCCCCATTGAAATTGTCGATGGCTATATAGACTTGGTCGACTTAGACGGCATTACGATAGACCTAGAACTTCTGCGGCGGTTCAGTCTTTAGTTCCTGAACCGATCGGCAGCCGTGAAAATGATTTGTCGGCCTGCTCGGTTTGCAGAAAAGGTCAGCTTCGCCTAAGTGCTACAACCCCACGCCAACATCCGCCCAACGCTGTATTCCCCCGGCCAAGCGTGGGTTTCCGCTTCAAATGTTTGCGCCAGACTTGGGCATGATCGGGACATAATTCTCTCATTTCCATTTTTCGATTTTGACGCCCCCATTTAGGTATCGTACAATAGGCTGTTGCAAGTTAAATGACGAGCGATGATCAACCTATGCAAACAAAACGCACGCCGATTATCACCCTGACGACTGACTTTGGGCAAAGAGACGGCTATGTGGGCAGCATGCGAGGCGTTATTTTATCGATTTGCCCGCAGGCAAGGCTAATCGATTTGTCTCACGACATACCGCCCCAAGATATCCAATCTGCCGCCTTTATCCTATATCAAGCTTTTTTTTTCTACCCCTCCCACACGATTCACTGTGTTGTCGTTGACCCTGGCGTGGGTAGTAAACGACGAGCGGTCGCGGTTCACACCGACCGGGGGATTTTTGTTGGTCCTGACAACGGCGTATTTAGCCTAGTACTCAATCTGGCCAATGTCAACGTCGACGAAACCGTAACGTTAACAAATCCTGATTTCCAACTGCCTAATGTGAGTACGACCTTCCACGGACGCGATATATTTGCACCGGCTGCCGCCCACATTGCAAACGGCCTCCCGCTCCGAAAATTTGGACCACCGGCAATCAACCTGGTTCAGCTCATATCAGCCAAAAGATCAGAAGCCGATCTCTGCCGGATCATCCACATCGATCACTTCGGCAATCTTGTTCTCAGCGTTACGGCTAGTCATATAAAAGATCCCGAGCGAGTCACCTTCGTCCTGGGCGACAAGGTTATTAAGTCGCTGAACTCCACCTTTGCCGATGTAGCGGAAGGACAACTATTAGCTTATATCGGTAGCAGTTGGGACCATATTGAAATTGCGACCCGCAACGGCAATGCAGCCAGAGAACTAGGCGCTCGTGTTGGCGACGTGGTAAAACTTATCGAAGCGTAGAGTAAACATATGGACGCATTTGTTATTGAAGGAAAAGCGCCGCTGAACGGAGTCGTGACTCCGAGTGGCAATAAAAACGCAGCCTTTCCCTTAATTTCGGCAGCACTCTTGACCGACCAGCCGGTGATCCTACATAATTTACCAAACATTGGCGATGTACGCACGATGTTAAAAATTGTCGAAGACTTGGGCGTGGAAGTGACCCGACACGATGCCCACAACGTAACACTCCGCGCGAGAAGCATTCTCAAGACGACGCCCGATCCAACCCGATTTGCGAAAATGCGTGGCGCCCTGGTGTTAATGGGTTCGCTGCTGGCCCGAGAAGGCGAAGTTAGGCTCAGCCAACCCGGCGGCGACCAGATCGGCCGGCGTCGGGTAGATATTCACATTATGGCTCTGCAAGGGCTCGGCGCCAAGTTTCAATACAACGGCAATTTTGTCTTGATGGCAAAACAGTTACGCGGACAGGACATTTTATTGGAAGAAGCCAGCGTAACGGCGACCGAAAATGCGATTTTGGCGGCCGTGCTCGCAGAAGGCACCGCCATTATCCGTAACGCCGCCTCAGAGCCACACGTACAGGACTTATGCTTGATGTTAACGCAGATGGGCGCTCGTATTGAGGGCATCGGCTCCAATACGCTGACGATTCACGGCGTTAAGTCATTGGGCGGCGCTGAATTTACTCTCAGTTCGGATTATTTGGAGGTAGGCAGTTTTATAGCCCTCTCGGCGGTCACGGAGGGAGAAATTTTGATCAAAAATGCTTGCCCGGAGCATCTTCGGATGACTCTCATGGTCTACAACCGGCTAGGAATCACACCCGAAATACGCGGTCAGGATCTCTTTTTGCCCGACAATCAACTGATGGTGGTGATGCCCGATATTGGTAATGCTATCCCTAAAATCGACGACGCACCCTGGCCGGCTTTTCCCGCCGATATGATGAGCGTGACCCTGGTCGCGGCAACTCAGGCGACGGGTACAGTCCTTTTTCACGAAAAAATGTATGAGAGTCGACTTTACTTTGTGGATCGGCTGATCAGCATGGGTGCCCGAATCGTATTGTGCGACCCACACCGGGCGCTCGTACAAGGCCCGAGCACCTTACGCGGCGACAGGCAAGGTATTGCCAGTCCGGATATTCGAGCGGGCATCGCCCTGTTAATCGCCGCACTTTGTGCCGAAGGCCAGACCCAAATTCGCAATATCGGCCAAATTGACCGGGGTTATGAGAATATTGAAGGCAAATTGCTCAAACTGGGAGCCAAAATAAAGCGGGTGCGCGATTAGGCCGGGCCTCGCCTAAGCATATTCCAGGCAGTTAGGCATCCAGGTCCTAGGCGCCGGCCCCATTGCCTACGAGTTCTTTGTAAAGGGCATAGACATTGGCGCGATGCAAATCTTGCACCAGGCCATTTAAGGGGATGCGACTCTTGCCGCAACTTTCGATGCTTAAGCGCTCCAATGACCTTGCACCCCGACCTTTCTCGACAATGTCAATGACTTTTCGCTCCAATGTTTCCAAATAGTCTATGCTTGACTCAATGGCCGCCGGAATCTCGCCCCGCAGCAGCACCTCGCCGTGCCCCTGTACGATACTCTCGAGGTTGTATTGCTTCAAATACTCGAGCGAGTCGATAAAGTTACGTCGATCACCCCAAACAAAATAGGGCACCGGCATGACCGTATCGGCGGCCAGCAGCACTTTGTCCTCCCGCACATAAGCAACAATCGAATCCGGGGTGTGACCGGGAGTCAGGCTCAGCTCAATCGATTTATTACCGACATGCAGCACGAGTTGCCCATCTTCAAAAACAATTTCAGGAACACGTAAGATTACACTTTCTAACACAGGGGTGGTTTCCCTGGCTTCATCCAATACCTGCTGGCCAATCTCAAGCATAATCTGCTGGCATTTTCGATGGCAAACCAATTCGATTGCCTCATCAAAGAGAAAATTACCGTAAGTGTGATCTCCATGCCAATGCGTATTAACCAAGTATTTGATAGACCCCTGCCCCAATCCGTCCAGATACGAAATCATATCGATTGTTTCAGGGCCGTAGGGTAAAGTATCGATAACAACGATACCTTCTTTAGTCACAACCGCCGAAGCTGTAACCTGGGCGTAGAGTTCGCTGGTAAAAACATAAATATCATCGGATACGCGCTCACGTCGCACGAAGTAAAGCCTCCCATAAAAAGTCTCAATTTGGTCAAGAAGAATATCACAATTAGAGGCCGCGTGTCAAGGTTTTTTTCTTATATTCATCGCAAATGTTTATTTCGATCCGTGTTTTTTGTCGGATACATAGGCCACATAGGCACGTCCCCAGGCCTCAAAGCGGCTGCGTTGGCTAAAGCCAAGGATAATAATAAAAATGATAGCTGCCATGAGCAGAACTAACCAAATAATCGGCAGACCTATAACGCTGTTCCCGGTCCAAACAATCAACAACGTAAACGGGCCCCGACTGGCCAGGATTGCCAGAGCGAATGTAGACAGCCGAATTTTACTCAGGCCGGCAATAAAATAGGGTATGTCACCCATCGGAATAACCAGAATAATCCACCAAGTCCAAAAGGAATTGATATGGACCGCCCCGCTCCAATATTCCAATGTTTCTTGATCGACCTGTTTTTCCAACCAGGGCCGGCCCAGGCGACGCCCCAGCCAGGCGGCTAACGTGCCCCCGACCACCATACCCCCGACGGTATACACGGCACCCGGAATAAAACCAAACAGCACGCCTCCCAATACCTGGACCGGATAGCCGGGAATAGGAGCCACAACAATCTGAATAACGTTGAGCAAAAAAAAGACCACCGGAGCCAAAGGACCAAGCTCTTCAATCCAGGACCGCAGTAGAGCCGGATCCGCGCCGACTTGAGACGTTGGCTTCCACAAGGCCGCTAAGATTACAGCGAGTAACAAAACCCCCAGCCAAGTTAGCCAATTCTTCTGTTGAATTTTTGTCCACATTTTCTGCATCAACTAACAAATTATATAGGATCAAATGAAAAATTAAAAACTGCTTATATGCCATGTCCCCAAATTTCAAGTTCGAACACGTCAATACCAATTCTACCCATCGCGTGATATAATTTCATAGAGTTCAATAACCTTAAGAATCTCACTATCAAGGACCAAGCCATGAATTCATCTCATTATATCACCGCTCTCGAAGACCAATATGGTGCTCACAACTATCACCCCCTGGACGTTGTGCTGGAAAAAGGCGAAGGTATCTGGCTCTATGACGTCGACGGCAACAAATACCTCGACTGCCTAAGCGCCTACTCGGCCGTCAACCAGGGACATTGCCATCCGCGCATCGTCAAGATGATGATCGACCAGGCTCAGCGTCTAACACTTACCTCACGGGCCTTTCGTAACGACAAACTAGGTCTATTTTATCAAACCCTCTGCCAAACGACCGGGTATGACATGGTGCTGCCTATGAACACCGGTGCGGAGGCCGTTGAAACGGCCTTGAAAACGGCTCGTAAATGGGGCTACCGGATCAAAAACATAGAACCCAACCGGGCCGAGGTCATCGTTTGTGATAACAATTTTCACGGACGAACGATCACGATTGTTGGCTTTTCGTCCGAACCTCAATACAAGCAGGAGTTTGGCCCATTCTCGGACGGTTTTGTCAGCATCCCGTTCGGCGATGCCAAGGCTTTCGAAGCTGCCATAACGCCTAACACTGTCGCTTTCATGGTAGAACCCATTCAAGGGGAAGGGGGCGTTATTGTTCCTCCGACCGGCTATCTACAACAAATTCGGCAAATCTGCCATAAACACCAGATTCTGTTTTTAGCGGACGAAATTCAGACCGGACTGGGCCGGACCGGCAAACTCTTCGCCTGCGATCACGAAGCAGTACGTCCCGACGTAATGATAATCGGCAAGGCACTTTCGGGCGGGATGTATCCCGTTTCGGCTGTGCTGTCGAGTAAAGAAATCCTCGGCCTGTTTCGTCCCGGCGACCACGGCAGTACTTTTGGGGGCAATCCACTCGGCGCGGCAGTGGCGGCGGAGGCGCTGACCGTGTTGACCGAAGAAGGTTTAATAGAAAACGCAGCCAAACTGGGTGAATATTTTCAGGAGCGACTGGCCGAAATCCCCAGCCCACACGTGAAGGAAGTACGAGGTAAAGGCTTGCTTATTGGCGTAGAACTCAAACCGGAAGCCGGTGGGGCCCGACGTTTCTGTGAAGCCCTGCAGGCCAGGCACATTCTTTGCAAAGAAACTCGCAAACATATCATCCGCTTTGCTCCGCCGCTAATCATTACGCGCAAAGAGATCGACTGGGCGCTGGAGCACATAACCGCTGTGCTCACAATGAAGTGAATGGGCCGGAAAAAATAGGAAAAAGCTTGGGCGCTGATCTTTTAGGTCACAGCGACTGCATCCGCGGATATCGAAGCCGCTGCCGCTTGAATGCGCTGCCAAGCCCGCCTAACGTGGGCATAGTCGGTATGGGTTTGACCAACACACAAACGCAGCGTAAAGCGGCCGGCCAGCCGGGTCTGGGTCAGGTAAAGTTCGCCGCTCTGATTAAGATGATCGATCAAGGCCTGATTTATCGAGTCGCTTCCGTTAAGGCGGAAGCAAACTAGACTCAGCCTTGGCTCGACCACAAGTTCGAACTGATCGCTGGCCCTAATCCATTCCGCAAAAACCTGGGCAAGTTCAACGTGGTGGCGGATGTGGTGCTGCAGCCCCGCCACCCCGTAATGCCGAATGACAAACCAAAGCTTTAAGGCTCGAAATCGCCGTCCCAGCGGAATTTGCCAGTCACGGTAATCAAGCACCTCGCCCGAGTCGCTGGCCTGGTTGCGCAAATATTCGGGCATAATGCTCAGCGTCTTAATCAAGCGCTGCCGATCAGCCACAAAGAAGCAGTTGCAGTCGAAATTTGTAAACATCCATTTGTGAGGGTTAAAAGTGTAGCTATCGGCCAGTTCGACCCCGTCGTCAATGTGGCGAAATTCCGGGCAAATGGCAGCGGTGCCGTACATGGCCGCGTCCACGTGGAACCACAGCCCCTGCTGCCGGCAAATCGTGCCGATGGCCCGCAGGGGATCCATAGCGCCGGAGGAGGTTGTGCCGACGGTCGCGCAGACAAAAAAGGGAACTAATCCCGCCCGGCGATCGCGCTCGATCTGCTCTGCCAAAAGATCCGGACGTAAAGCAAATTGGTTATCCACTTCAATCAGACGCAAATTCTGGCGGCCAATGCCGGCAATCTTAATTCCTTTTTCCAGGGACGAGTGGGTTTGGGTTGAGGCATAGGCCACCAGGCGACCATTGCAGCCCGCTTCATTGCTGGTATAGCCAGTGGTTTGTTCGCGGGCAGCTAACACGGCACAGAGCGTAGCGCTCGAGGCCGAGTCCTGGATTACCCCACCGCCAGAACCCGTTGACTTGAACTGCTGCGGCAGATCCAGCAGTTGGGCCACCCAATCCATCACCCGAGTTTCCAATTCGGTGCAGGCTGGACTCGTCGACCACAACATGCCCTGAACCCCCAGCCCCGCCGACAGCAGTTCGGCCAACACCGCCGGGCCCGAGCTGTTTGCAGGAAAATAGGCAAAGAAGTTAGGTGATTGCCAGTGAGTCAGGCCTGGCAAAATTAGATCTTCCACATCTTGAAGCATACTCAAAAAGTCTTCCCCCTGCTCGGGCGGCGCGGCCGGCAGCAAAGCCAGGATCTGTCCCGGCTGAACCTGTGACAAAACGGGTAAAGACTCAACCCGCTCGTAATAATCGGCAATCCAATCAACTACGGCGCGGCCACAGCGGCGAAATTCGTCGGGGGTCATATGGAAGCTTTTGTTTTCGGACATTGTATCTCCTTTGGCTCGATGAAAGACAGAGGGCGAACGCCGATTGATCCCGTTTCGGCGTGATTTCGCCGATAGGCTCGCCCCATTTGTGGCATGACTTCTCTGGCTGCGCAGCCTGCCAACCTGCTATCTCGCCCTGACAAAGTGGTGATACCAGACCTGCGTACTCAAGACGCCCATTAACAGCGGACCCAAGTCTGGCTGACCGGCTTGATGGGCATGGCGTAAGCGTTGGACTTGATCCGGGTTAAACAGACCGGTATGCTGAAGTGCGGCCGCCGAAAGATTAGACTCGGCCCATTCAGGCAGCCTCTTGGCCTTGAGCCATACTGCGTAGGGCGCCGCCAGCCCCTTTTTGGACCGGGTGCGGGTCGCTTCGGGCAGCAGATTTTGGGTTGCTTGACGGAGTAAATATTTTTCGGTACGCCCTTTGAGCTTATAGTGCGCCGGCAGGGCAGCGCAGAACTCCCACAGCTTATGGTCCAGGAATGGCACTCGGGCCTCGATGGAGTGGGCCATGCTTAGTTTATCTACCTCAAAGTTGATGAAATCAACGAGACGGGTTTGCGCTTCCAGCCACAGGGTTTGGTGCAGCGCTGCCGCCGTCTGGCAGCTGACGAGTTTATCGGCCCAGCGGTACCATATAGCCTCCCCGTTGTCCCGGCTCAGGGCGCGGGTGAGCGCCGGCGCCAGCAGTTTTCGGCGGAACCCCTGACCACCCACCTCCAGCCAATCCCGGTAGCGACTCGAAATTTCTGTGGCGCCGCGAGCCAGCACCCGGCGCGCAGCCGCAGACATAGGCAGGGGCGAATTGGCGATAAAACGGCGCACAGGTTCCGGCAGGGCCAGTAGGGGGCGTACGAGGGCGTCTCCCCGGTGCCAGTGATAGCCGCCGAGTAATTCATCAGCCCCCTCGCCCGTTAAGACCACGGTCAGTCCCGCTCGCCGACAGGTCTGGTACAGCTTAAAGATCGGCACAGCCGTGGCCGAACACTGCGGCTCTTCGAGATGATGCATAATCGCCGGGTAATCATCAAAATCGGCAGAGGTCAAGGTGACGGCAACATGGTCGGTTCCAATGAATTGAGCCAGCTCTCGAGCTAAGGAAGACTCGTCGTAATCGGACTGCTCAAAACCGATAGAGACTGTTTTCAGCCTCGAACTTTCAATCCCGGCGCTCAGAGGGGGGTTGTACCTCCCCACAAACCCAACGTTGTCGATTGTTGAACGGGTCGGAGCAAACCGTGAGGGACGTCCGACCGGAACGAAGCTGCCGTGAGCAAAGGCCTGGCCTAATGTACCGTCTCCGGCGTTAGTGGCCTGCCGCGTCTGCGCTAACCCGGCCCGGATCAGCGCGACCAACGTGCCCGAATCAAGGCCCCCGGACAGGAGGGCACCCACGGGCACTTCGCTCATCAAACGCATTTGAACAGCCTCGCTAAGTAAGGCTAAAAAGCGTTCGGCTGCTTCATTGCCTGAAATCCGCTCCGGTTCGTCAAAGTTGAGCTCCCAATATTTCTCGATCCGAAAGGCGCCGTTGTGGGCCAGCAAATAATGGGCCGGCGGAAGCTTGTAGATCCCCTTAAACATTGTATAGGGGCCGGGAACAAAGCCCAGCGTAAACATCGCCTCGATCGCAGCCGGGTTAACCTCACGGCGAAAGTGGGATTGACTTAGGATGGCTTTGATTTCTGAGGCGTAGTAGAGACGGCCTTGATGCTCGGCATAGTATAAAGGCTTGATACCAAATCGATCTCGGGCCACAAAAAGTTGTTGTTGGTTCTCATCCCACAATGAGAAGGCGACCATGCCGCGCATCTTTTGAAGAATACCCTGCGGACCCCAGGCTTCGTAGCCGTGCAGCACGACTTCAGCGTCGCTATAGGTTTTGGGCCGGTGGCCCAACGCTTCAAGTTCCTGCCGTATGGCCCGGTAATTGTAGGTTTCGCCGTTATAAACCAGGTGAATCGATCCGTCTTCATTGCTAAGCGGCTGATTGCCGCCGGTCACGTCGATAATGCTCAAACGGCGGATACCCATGCCGCAGCTGTGCCGAGGCGAAACAAAAACCGCTCCCTGATTTGGCCCCCGATGGACGACCGTATCTATTTGGGCCGAGATTTCTTCAGGGAAAATTGGTTCACCATTCAGGCTGTAGATGCCTGTAATTCCACACATTCTACCATTCACCATCCGGCGGCGGATATTCAAACATGGTTACAAAACCTTCATAATCAGCCGGGTTTTCGTAGTAAGGCCTCCCCTCAAGCGTAAGCCAGGCGTGCCCGCCCAGGCCGCCTCCTTCTGCCTCGCTTTTGAGCCGGGCCCCAAAAACAATTCTGACAGGTACGTTCACCTCTCGCAGAAAATGGTAGCGTAATAATGACCGGCGCAGGCAGATTCCCAGGGGCGAACGAACGTGCCAGGCAGCTACGGCATCGGCCAAAAGACGAATGTCATCGGGGGATAAAGAGGTTTGAACTCGGCTACGAGGGGTAAGCTGGGCCATCATTTCCGGAAGTGGTTGGTTGAAATGCTGGGGCACGTTCCGGCTGAAAGCAGCCATGCGCCAGAGCATAGCCCTTTTGGTTATCAAAGGTAAGGCTCGCAGGAGCGTCAGTGAATGCCGCCGTCCCCTGGCCAGATGTCTAAACAACAATAAGGCCTTCTGCCTGAAACTCCACAGCCAAATCAAGTAAGTCGGCTTCAACCTCAC
>JBFGLD010000040.1:0-13064 GCA_041576335.1 Anaerolineae bacterium
CAACCGGGGCAGGCTCATTGTCAATGGCCTGGGCACGAACGTTGATCGGGCCATCCTCATTATCAGCGGTTTGACCCAGGTCACCTCGCAGCCAGCTCATTATGAGTACAAGCTCACTGCTAATTAATTAAATTACATCTTTGTTGCTACTTGACAATTATAGCTTAATGTTGTATTGTGTATGTGCAATCTGCTTACGCATAACGGAGCAGCAATGAAACGGGTCCAACTTATCCTGGAAGAATGGCAGCACCAATGGCTATCCGAAGAAAGCCGGCGTCAGTCGACCAGTATGTCGGCTTTACTCCGGCAGCTCCTGACCGAAGCCATCGAGCGGCGTCAGACTGAAGCCTGGGAAGATGACCCATTGTGGGGCATCATCGGCCTGGCCGAGGGTCCTGACGACGGCATCACCAGCGAGAATCTTGACGAGTTTTTGTATCGTACGGACTGGCGCGATCGCCCGGCATTAAAGGTAGCCGAAGATGACCAAGGTGATCGCTGATACTAGTGGGCTTTATGCCCTGGTCGACCGGCGCGATCCTCATCACGCCGAGTCTGCTGCCTTTTTGAAAAGCCAGGCTGCGGTGGCCGGCCTGTTGGTTTCCAACCACGTCTTTGACGAAACCATGGCCACGGTAAAAGCGCGCCTTGGGATGCAGGTTGCTCTGCAGTTGGGGATCCGGCTGCGCAACAGCCGCTTTGTGGAGATGGTGGTTTTCTCGCCAGAAGAAGAACAAGAAAGTTGGCGTGTTTTTAGCCAGTACACTGACAAATATTGGAGCTATACTGATTGCAGCTGCCTGGTTCTGGCCCGGCGGCGTAATATTGAGCGGGCTTTCAGCTTTGATCATCACTTTACCCAGATGGGGCTGGTGCGGGTGCCTTAACTTCGAAAGTGTTGGCTGGTTAGGCTGCGGCATGCTGTTCCAAAGCGGCCAAAAAGGTCTGAGGCAGCGGAACGGTCTTTCGCTCGGCATAGTCGAAGGCAAGCCAGCCTGTTTCAGCCAGGGCCAGCAGTTTACCCGACTTCAAGATACGCTGAAAGATGCGAAAGCTCTTGGAGGAAAGCCCCCCGATATGGCTGTCAATCTGCAGCTCATCAAACATGAATCCCTCTTGCAAGAAATTAACAACCAGATCGACCATGATCAATCCTGTTTTGCGGTCACCCAAATCGAGTTCACTGCAATCGAGCGTGCGCATCAGGTTAACCCTGGCTTCGTGGATCAGGCCAACTAGGGCATCATTGCTTAAGTGACCCCCGTAATTCAGATCGGTCACGCGAATGGTCAGCGTATGGCGAAATTCGTAGTGGGGTTGTTCTTCAAGTTTGACTCGCGGCATAATTCCGTATCTTTGAATAGTGCTCCATCAAGGTTAGATTATAACTTGAAGAGACTCTGCGCTTACTGTCTCTTCTGCCCTTCACAATTGATGCAGCCACGCGATTATTACCTTAGTGCGTTTACTTTGGCCATAAAGGCCTCCACCCGCTCCGTGTCAACACTCCGGGCCCACTGGCCGCCGTGCTTGAAGTAAGACCCGATAATGAGGGCATCGGCCGCGGCCAGGTAGCGATCGACATTTTCCATGGTGACGCCGGAGCCTACGAGCACCGGGATATTAACTGCCGTCTTTACGCGCTGCAATTCCTCAAGATTAGCTTCCGTACCCGTGGCCACTCCGGTCACGATAACCCCGTCGCTGAGAAAGAACTCAGCCGCGTGGGCTGTGTCGACAATATCAACATCGGCGGTGATCGCGTGCGAGCTGTGTTTCTTTTTGATATCGGTCAAAACTAAAATATTGTCCGCCCCAATTTGGCGGCGATAGCGCAGGATTTCCGCGGCGCAGCCGTCGATAAAGCCTTCGTCGGCCACGTGGGCAAACACAAACCCTTCGACTCGTACAAAATCGAGGCCGGCCGCCAGGGCTGCTCCCAACGCTTCCTTATTCGCCGCAGCCAGAATCTGAATGCCGCAGCGCAGCCCGGTGGCGTTCTTAACTTCGTAGCCAATCACGGCCATAGCCGCTACAATCTCGGGACCCACGTTTCGATTGAACGGTACATCGTGCATATTCTCAATGGCCAATACATCAATACCGGCATCTTTGTAAATCAATGCCTCATTTTTGGCTATGGCGATAATTTCCGGCATTGAACCCTTAAATTTGGGCGTAGCGGGCAGGGGATCGACGTGGATCATGCCGATGATGGTTTTGCTATCTATCAAAAAGTTTTCCATGATGTTTTTCACGAACCTGGCGAGTACTCATTGCGGAATGAGGTAGCAGACGCAGTCCTATGCGTTTGCGGGGCTCTCTATATTTCGCAATGAAAACCAGCTAGTGGTGCCCCAAGACCGGATGAGGTTGATAAGGTTCCTCCAAATGGTGGCGTTCTTCGTCTGAAAGGTCCACGTTCAAGGCCGCCACGGCCTGCTCCAAATGCGACATCTTGGTTGCGCCAACAATAGGAGCCGTTACGCCCGGCTGGTGTAGTAACCAGGCCAGGGCAATTTGAGCCGGGGTGACCTCTTTGCGTTGGGCCAATTCTACGACGCGATCCAGCACCTCAAAATCTGCAGTTTCATAATACATCTGGTGAGCGTACTCGTCACTTTTGGCCCGCGTTGTTTCCCCCTCTCCAGCTTTGGGACGATTGCCGGTGAGGAATCCGCGGGCTAACGGGCTCCAAGGAATGAGCCCCACGCCTTCGGCCCGGCAGAGCGGAATCATCTCCCGTTCTTCCTCGCGGTAAACCAGGTTATAGTGATTTTGCATAGACACAAAGCGGGCCCAGTTATTCAGGTCTGCTGCGTAAAGACTTTTGGCGAATTGCCAGGCGAACATGCTCGACGCGCCAATGTAGCGTGCTTTGCCCGCCTTGACCACATCGTGCAGCGCTTCGATAGTTTCCTCGACCGGCGTCTCATAATCCCAGCGATGGATTTGATAGAGATCCACGTAGTCGGTATCCAGCCGGCGCAAAGAAGCATCGATTGAGTCCATAATGTGCTTGCGCGACAGGCCACCCTGGTTTGGCTTGTCACGCATATTGAAGAAGACCTTGGTGGCAATAACCACCTCGTCCCGCCGGGCAAATTCGTGGAGTAATTTTCCGGTGATTTCTTCACTAACGCCCAATGAGTACATATTGGCCGTGTCGAAAAAGTTTATGCCCAGCTCCAGAGCCCGCTTCACAAAGGGGCGAGCCTCCGGCTCGGGCAATACCCACTCCCGCCATTCCGGGCTGCCGTAGGACATCATACCCAAACAAATGCGCGACACCTTGAGGCCGGTTCGGCCAAGATTGATGTAATTCATGTGCTGATCCCTTCATGATTGATATCGACACTGTAAAACATACGCCGTTTCTTGCCTCGTGAAGATCGTCGAGGAATTGTTCGTCCTGGCCAGGGCAGACCTGTGCGGTCCGGACGTGGTGTCAAAAAAATCGGATTTAGTATACCATGACACCATTCTGTCCGCTAAACAGCTATAGCCGGGCGCAAGATTTGACTTGACAGTTCAACCCAAGTCGTTTAAACTAGGCTATCATTAATTTTCGCCGGCGAGATGTGTACAGATGATTGGACAATCTCAGAAGAGTTCACCGTTGACATTTGGGCAGACGATTCGCCAACTGCGCCGCAACCAGCGCCTGACCCAACGCGAATTGGCCGAAAACGTCCAGGCTCTGGGCTTAAAGGCAGATTTTACCTATATCAGCAAGATCGAAAATGACAGGCTCGAGGTGCCGCCCAGCGAAGCTCTGATTCGAGGCTTAGCGCGCGTATTAGAGACAGACGCGGAAGCATTACTCCAGCTGGCCGGCAAATTTGACCAGAAGGCACTACAAGAGGTCGTCGCCGAAATGCCGGAGGCCGGCATTTTGCTGCGGCGGCTGCAAGCCAGGAAAATCAGCCAGAAGCAGCTGCGTAAATTTTTGGCGGAAACAACAGAGCGGTCTGCTAACAGACCGGAGTGAGGGCCGATGCAGATAAACCCCCACGTTCAATTTATTTCTGAAACCGACCTCGAAGAGGCGGCCAATGCTCTCCTGGACCGGTACGCATGGGAATTTGAAGCCATCACCGCGCCGCCGGTTCCGGTTGAAAAAATCGCCGACTTTTTGCTGGAATTGGCCATCGAATGGTTGGATATCCCAGACACAGAAGCCCAGCCCATTTTAGCTTACCTCCAGCCCAATTCAAACACGATTCGGCTGAACGAACGTCACCTGCCCTTTTTTGACCAGTATCCGGGGACATACGAGTACACGCTGGCTCACGAAATCGGCCACCACCAACTTCATTTGACCGAACATGAGGTACAGCCGGAACCGGTTTACGTGTGCCGGGCCCGGCACACCGGCAGCGACCGGCGTGAGTGGCAGGCGGAACGGTTTGCCGGTTACCTATTAATGCCGATATCGCTTCTCCTGCCGGCCATCGAGGACGTGAATTTACAGCATTGGCCCAGCCTGTACCGGCTGAGAAACCAATTCAAGGTTTCAATAACCGCCCTGAAAATCCGTCTGGAGGAGTTAGGCTTTCTGTACATAGCGCCCAACGACCAGCTCTACCCCACCCGACAGCAGGCCGGCAGCGACCTACGGCGGGCCTTGCGACATTTGGTGAGTCAGGGGCAGCTTTATCGAATGTTAGGCCGGGTCGAGCAGGCAGAGGCGGCTTACCTGGAAGCCCTGAACATCGCTCAAGAACTACGCGACCGGCGAAACGAGGCCTTTTTAGCCTGGCAGCTCGGTCTCCTCTGCCTCGAGACTGACCCGGCTCGGGCTGTGATCCTGATGTCGGTCTGCGTGGCCTACGAACGTGAAATCGGCCATCCTCAGGCGGAAATCGATGCCGCACGGATCGCGCGGATCAAGCGTACCACCTAAAAGGGCTACAGCAGAGTCGATCCTGTTGGCCAAATCAGGCAGAGTGAGCACGCCCCTGTGCGAACGGTCCAAAGAGCGGCACGTGGGCGGGCCTGGCTAACACACGGATAAATCCGCCCAAGACGGCGGTCACTGCGCAGCCTCTCCGCGCTGTAAGAAGTGCAGACTCTCTCCAAACGTGAGATACCGGACTTTGTAATCCTCTTGACCACGCCAAATGTTGACTTGACAAGTCAACACAAATCGGTTATACTTTACAACAATTTGATAATAAGGGTAAGTTAGAAATTTTTTTGAGCCATAAATTGACTTGATTAGTCAACACAATATAGATTTGCCTTGTTGGACAATAAAACGGCAGGGCAGAAAGGGGTCTGCGACGGATGAACATCCAAATCAGGCAAATAAAGGGAGATATCGTCGAGTTGCTATTTAATCCCAAAGAGGTAGACCTGCGGGTGGGAGAAAACTTATCGCTGCGGGAGAAGGGGAACGACCGGGGCCTGATCGTGCAAATTATTGAATTTCGCACTGTGACTTACCCATCGCTACTGTCAGAGATGATGGAACTCATGGCCGAAGCTTCTCCCGCACCAACCATCGATCTGACAGGTCATGAGAAGCTGTCGGAAATGAGCAACCTAAAGTTGGCGGTTGCCAAAATCAGAAAGGTCGTCCAATGGGCCGAGACAAATCCCCAGGCGCAAATGGCCACCGGCCTGGCTTAAATCGTTGGGAGGAATGGGACGGCTGGATTCCGACCCGTGACGTCGTGGTAGCGCGGACCAGCGATGAAGAGGTTTTTACCAACGCCACGCGCAACCTGGGTCACCCGCTTCAACTGGGCCAGACCCTGACCGGCCAGGATTTTTATGTTGAGGGGCAAGACCTGGAAAAAGTGAATGTCGTAACCGGGGTTAAGGGCAGCGGAAAAAGCCACCTCTCGAAGGTCATTCTGCTGCAATTAATCGCCCAGGGCGCGCCCTGCCTGGTATTTGACATCAACCGCGAATACATCCACCTACCCAGTTTAGAAGTCGACCCGGCTACCAGCCAGGTCAGCCGGCGGGGGATTATCCACCTTGAGGCCGGCGGAGACTTTCGCCTTGGGGTGCGGCAATTCGGCCTGGCCCCCCTCATGACTCTGCTGCAGCGCTTTGGGCTGCCGGAAGTGTCGTCCCTTTATTTTGAAAACCGGCTGGCCCGCCTGTGGGCCGAAGCCGAGGCGATGGAGCGCGAGCACGGCCAGGCGCCCTACATCGGGCTGGGTCAACTCATCCAAATGGCCGAGGCAAATGAATTCGGCAGCGGCGGAAATTCCATGGTCGTTAACCAGGCGATCCGGTCGCGCCTGGAAGCGCTCAAGAACACGCAAATTTTCGCCCGGAGCTCCCAGGAGGCGGCCTCGCTGGGCGTGGCTTATCGCCGTATTCGGGAGGGGGGCGCGCTTGTCATTGACATCTCGGGTCTCTCTAACCTGGCCCGCGAAGGTTTTGTCCAGGCCATCATCGAGTTAGTTAAAGATCTGTGTCTGTCGGAAATTGAACGCGAAACGCACCGCTTCCCCTTTATCTTCTTCGAGGAAGCGCACCTTTATGTTTCCCGCCAGAGTATCGACTACATCGTCACCCGCGCCCGCCATCTCGGCATTACCAGTTTTTTCGTGACTAACATGATTCACGGTCTGGATGAGACAATTTTGCGCCAAGCTGACAATCTCTTCTTGCTGCGAATCCCCTTTGACGACGATGTACGCCACGTCTCGCGCGGCGCGGCCACCGATTATGAGACCATGGCCGCCTTTGTCCGGCGCCTGCGACAAAATCACGCCTTGGCCATCGGCAACGTTACCGGCCACTACCCGCTGATGTTCAGGGTCGACCCGTTGATCGGGATTAACACGGCTGGAGAGACCCGCTATTTCTTTCGCAATGGCGCAGAGGGCTCCATGCAGCCGGGCTCGACTCAGGAAACCTGATTTCAAGAACGCGGCGCAAGGCCCGTGACACGGAGCCACTCCCCACGTCCTACGCGTCCAACCATGGCCATGACGGCCTGAGCTATGAAGCGTAAAGGAGCCATTATTCATCCGGCGACACGCCACCGATAGCCACAACCCTAAGGGCACAGGTAAAGATCATCATGGCTTGGCGCTAGCGGCCGGGTGTACCCCTAAAGCTGATATTATTTTCGACGGAGAGCTATCATGAAAAAAACCGAGGAGGCCGCGGGCTACGCGCTGGCCCGGCTGCAAGCCAACCAACCCAATAAACGTAATGAACCATATATTAAACCTTCATCACTGGCTAAAGGCTGTCTATTATATGTAGCCTTTGAACTACAGGGCAAACCCAAACCACCTTTTGATGCTCGAGTTGGGCGTATTCTGTCGGTCGGCACCGATAGCCATCGCCGCCTGCAGCGGGCGTTGGCTCGGGCCTGCCTGGCCCAGGAGGTCTTTTTCGAGGTGCCCGAGTACCGCATCCACGGCTTTTGTGACGGCATTCTGTACCTCCCGCCCGACCGAATGGCGAACGAGCGTGCTGCCGGGTTCTGGGCGCTGGAGTTCAAAACCACCGCAGCCAGCGAGTTTGACAAACTCAAGGCGGCCAAAATGCCCAAAGAGGAACACATTCGCCAGGCGCAAATCTACCTGTGGGGCATTGAGGAATATTATCAAGGCGCAATCCCGCTGCAGGGCGCGATCATCTACTACGAGAACCGGGATACGCTGGACCATCTGGCTTATGAGGTCTACTCTGACCCGGATTTGATGGCCGACCTGTTAGGGCGGGTCAAGGACATGCTGGACGCCCTAAACGAAGAACGTTTGCCGGAAGATACGCTGCCGCAAGATCATTGGGCCCACGCATATTGTCCCTATCTGGACATTTGTGAGCCGGGGCAGCAGGCCATGGCTTGGCAAGCCGCCCAGCCCAAGGAGCTGCCGGACAAGGTGCTGGCCGACATCATTGCTCGCCGAATCGTCGCTAAAAAGGGCGCGGAAAAAATGACCGGCGGACAGAAAAAAGGCCAGCGCTCACTGGCCGATCTGGCCCAGGACCTGGATTGGGGCTAAGCGGATGATGGACCGCCGGCGCCAGCTAGGCCGGCCAGCATGTGAAGCCAAACAGGCTCGCGGCCCGGAGTGAGCGTATCAATAGCCCGAATAGGCAGAATTCTTGGATAAAAGCGTTCAATTCGGGCTTTTCGTCGCCAAGAGGTCGTTCGTGCCCCCCAAGAGCAGGGCTGCTGCAAAGTCGATTGACAATGAAAAACTGGACCGGTCTTGTTGCCATAAAATGAGATAATCTTGGTGTATTGGCGTTTCTTGGCTTAAAGGTCGCTACAAAACAGGGAGCTTGGTCCAGTTTAGACCAAGCTTACGGACTTTGCAGTAGCCTTGCCCCCAAGAGGAAAGTCGTTGTATCACAGGCAAGTATGTGGTATACTTGTAGCCATGTTCCTCTATCAGCATTTATCCCCCGTCCAACCTAATGAAAAACGGTGCTTGACTTTGATAAGAATTACGCAGAGGACACGCGGAGGAGCACAGAGAGAAAATTGATAAAGAACCTGCGGCTTTTTGCACCTTCTCGGTGTCCTCTGCGTTCCTTAATCCATTTTCATTACCTGTGCCCTGTGGGTAGCGGTGGCGAGCCGCAGGCTCAAGATGACTCTCTTCAAAGTGCCTTTAAATAAGACCTGTCTTGAGAATGACGGCAGTAAAGCATCATTTGGATAACCTCAGGAAAAGATTATGGGCGATACTATTTTTAGTCACAAAATCGAGATCCTATCCCAGCAGTTAAATCAGCTAAAGCAGGATGCAGCCACCGGCTCGGGAGAGTTAGTGGCGAAGCTACCGGCTATTTTCGAAGACTTTGAAAATACACTGGACGAATTATCACAGGAGCACACGGCGGAAGTTGCAAAACTAGGCGCTCTGCTGAAACAGGAAATCAGCGTACGCACGCGAACCGGGCATGCGCTTCAAGAAAGTAAGAAACGATACAATCAGCTTGTTGACTCGGTCACCGACTACATTTATTCGGTCAGGCTTGAGAATAACCAGGTAGCCACTACGCACGGACCCGGCTGTGAGGGCGTGACCGGTTATGATCCGAAAGACTACGAGACTGACCCTGACCTCTGGTATGGCATGATTCACGAAGCCGATCGAGAGGCTGTGCTGAGGCAGACCGCCACGGTAATTTCCGGACAAGACGTCGTCCCAATAGAGCACCGGCTGATTCACAAAGATGGTACAGTTCGCTGGGTTAGAAATACGCCCGTGCCTCAACATGATCAGCAGGGAAATCTGGTTGGGTATGATGGGTTAATAACCGACATTACCGAACGCAAAGAGGCAGAGACAGAGCGAGAGCGCCTGTTGGTAACCGAACAGGAACAGCGGATGCTGGCCGAAACATTAGGCGAAGTGTTTTTGGCGCTTGGTGCGCAGATTAATCGCGATGCCATCCTCGAGGAAATACTGCGGCAAGCACAGCGAGTTGTGCCGTATAGCGCGGCCAACATTATGATGCTTGAGAGCGATGCCCTGCGCATCGCTCAATGGCACGGCTACGATGCTTACGGCGGTGAGAAATCTTTTATAAATTTGGAGCAGCCGCTAACCGACTTTCCCTTGGACGCAGCCGTTATTCGGTCTGGGGAGCCCGTTATTATCCCCAATACCCGCTCAACGCCACGCTGGGTAACCGTGCCGGAACTTGCTTGGATTAGATCGTTCATCGCCGTCCCAATTTGTTTGCAGGATCGAATGCTGGGGTTACTCCGGCTGGACAGCCATGTTTCGGATAAATTTTCCGTTCAGGATCTAGAGCGCCTACAACCGCTGGCGAATGCAGCTGCCATCGCGCTCGAAAATGCGCGTTTATATGAGCTGGCCCAGCAAGAAATTTCCGAACGCATTGAAGCAGAAAAAAAGGCGTCTGAACTCAATCGGAAGTTCTTGAGTCTACAGTATGCCGGGGCAACCATTGCTTCCACATTGGACCTTCAACGTGTATTAGATTCTTTTACGGAAGAACTGGTCAATCTGTTGGCCGTCAAAGGGTGTGTAATTTCCGAGTGGGATCAGCGGAGAGATAAAGTTAAGGTCATCGCCCGCTATGGTCCCGAAGATTGGTGGCATGACAGAACTCTCAATACGGATTACCCGGTGGCAGATGTCCCCATAACGAAGTGGGTCTTGACAAAACGCCAGGCTCAGTACTTAACCGTCGGCCACAATGATATTGACCCGGTCGACTCGGCCTACATGCAGTCGGATCAAATCAAGACCCTATTGATGCTGCCGATGGAGTTTCAAGATCGCGTGGTCGGGTTGGTTGAAGTAATGGATGACCAAATTGAGCGTACCTTTGCCATTGATGAAATCGCCTTGGCTCAGCTTCTGGCAAATCAGGCAGCCGGCGCCATAGAGAACGCTCGACTATACGCACAGGCCCAACGAGAAATCGGCGAAAGGCGTCAAGCAGAACAAGAGCTACGCCGCGTTGCCGCCAGAAACCACGCCATCCTAAACGCCATTCCCGATCTATTGTTCTACCTGAGTCGCGATGGTCAAATTTTAGATTATAAGATAGTCGATGATCGCGATTTACCACCAGGGGTCTCGACCGACACGCTGATGGGCCAAAATCTGAGCGAAATTCGGACGATAGCCCCTAGTTTTGTCGATCAAATCCTGCATTATATTGGACAGACCCTCGACACAGGCGAGATGCAGCTGTTCGAGTACCAACTGCCTCTTGAGCATGGCCTACAGGACTACGAGGCTCGCTTAGTGGTGAGCAACCCCAATGAAGTTTTGGGAATCGTGCGTAACATTACTAAAAGTAAACAAGCAGAGGCCGCATTAAAGTGGTCTGAAGCAAATTTGCGGGCCATTTTTGAGCATAGCCGGCAGGCTTTCATCCTGATTGATCACGATCAAAACGTGCTCGCTTTTAATAAAGCGGCTAGAGTGGGGATCAAGCGTATTATAGGACACGAATTAAGAGAAGGGACTTCGGTCTATGAGTATGTGCCCGAGGCCGACATAGACACGCTTCGTGATTTTATTGAGAGAGCTCTTCAGGGGGAGACGGTTGTTATTGAGCGAAGTATCAGGCTAAATGGCATACACACATGGTTTGAGTTTCACTTTGCACCCGTTTTTTCAGACGACGGGCAAGTTATTGGTATTTGTTTTAGCAGCGTCAATATTCATGAACGCAAGAAAACGACCGAGGCCCTGGCTGAAAGCCAAGCGCGCTTGCTGGAAGAAATGCGAAGTGTGCTGGCCATTACCCGGGCCTTGGTAACCGAAATTGATCTCGGTAAACTACTGGAATTTATTATCGCCCAGGCCAAATACCTGACCAATGCTGAGGGCGCAGCCGTCTTAATGCTGAGCGATGATGGTCAATGGCTTGAGGTAACGCTGCCTGGCCAGATTGACGACGCCTGGTTGCAGATGAAACCAGGATTGCGATTATTAGCCCAGGGCTCGCTGGCTGAGTTAGCAATCGCCAGCCAACAGGTTCAAGTTAGCAACAAAACAGAAGAGGATGACCGGACCGCTTCAATTCGCGCCCTACTAAAATCGGTCAGGCTTCATTCGCTATTATGCGCGCCGCTAATCGTAAAAGGGAAGAGCTTGGGCGTGCTGTTAATCTGGAATAAGCGCAGGCAGTTCTTTACCCAGCATGATAATCGCCTCATGAGCTTGTTTGCCGATCAGGCTGCCCTGGCCTGGCACAACGCCAACCTACATGCCAGGAATCGCGCTCTGGCCATAGAACAAGAACGCGACAGGTTGGCCCGGGAGCTGCACGATTCGGTAACGCAATCTATCTACAGCATTGGCATGGCAGCTCAGGCTTCGCTGCGATTGCTAAACCAGGAACATCCAGCCAGCGGCCTACGTGCACCGATTGAGTACATTCATACGCTTTCTCAGACTGCATTGACTGAGATGCGGGAACAACTGCACAATTTGCGCTCAACAACGCTTATCGATAAAGGCTTATTAGAGGTGCTAGCTCAGCACTGTGAACAGTTGAGCCGGCAACACGACCTGCATGTTGAATTGGTTGCCCCGACTGAACCGCCGCTGTCCGTATACCAATGTGAAAATTTATACTTTATTACCAAAGAGGCGCTGTGGAACGCGGTAAAACACGCCGGTACCGAACAGATTAAGGTCACCCTGACCTGTGAAGCAGACGAAATTGTGTTATCCATCGCTGACGAAGGCACAGGATTTGCGGCCCCGGTATTCGAAAATGCCGAATCTATCGGCCTACGCAGCATGAAAGAAAGGGCCAAACTTTTGGGAGGGGTACTTGAGCTGAACTCGAAGGCAGGCTTCGGGACTCAGGTCAGTGTCCGGGTACCCGCAACGTTACCAGTGAAAACGTCGGTTTAGGCTTGGGCGTTAATCACTGCCGGAGACTGCGCCGGGTTTTGCATGATACAGCCGCGTGTCCCGCAAGTTAACATTTAAATCCAACTTGCTACCTTTGACCGCCACACGCCTTGATACGCCCATCGCCAGGTTTAAGGCTATTCAACGGCTCAACTAGCCGTGTTCGAAATTTACGCTCCTTAAAATGTTTCAACCCTAACTCTGCCCCGAAATCAAACCAGAATCAAACCAATAAGTAGTATAATTACCCGTGATGTTTAAACGAGTAATTGGTCGTTGGCGCGGCATACGGTTGATTTTATGAATTCAGTTTGCCAGGTCGGGCCAATACCGGAGAATTTTTTTTCGGGGTGTTTTAACATGATTAAAACTAAACGCAGAAATTAAGGGAGCTTCCGGACAGGTAATATGCCCGGTTGAGTGACCACCTGTTGGTATGACGGCTTCAAAATTATTGGAGCGAATTCACCCTGTTAACGAGCTGCTGCAGCCTGACAAAATTGATTATCTATAAATCAGACGGAGAATGTTACATAAGATGAATCCAACGCGTGTATTGATTGTGGATGACCACGCCATCGTGCGTAAAGGGATTCTAATGTTTCTAAATACCGAATCCTCCATCCAAATTGTAGGCGAAGCCGAAGATGGTCAGGATGCCCTGCGCCAGGCTAAAGAACTGCGCCCTGATGTGATATTAATGGACCTTGTGATGCC
>JBFGLD010000041.1:0-13038 GCA_041576335.1 Anaerolineae bacterium
ACTATTTCCCGATCTTTTTTGAGGTACTTGATTATAAAACGCTCTATGAAATTGCTGCCTTCGGCGGCTTCCCAATTCGCTATCCCCACTGGCGTTTTGGCATGGAATTTGATCAGCTTTCTAAAGGCTACACCTATGGCCTGAGCGTCATCTACGAGATGGTGATTAACACCAATCCATCCTACGCCTATCTACTTGAAGGCAACGAGATGGTCACCCAAAAAATGGTCATGGCTCATGTTGCCGCGCACGTCGATTTCTTCAAAAACAATATGTGGTTCGCTCCGACCAACCGAAAAATGCTCGACGAGATGGCAAACCACGCCAGCCGTGTTCAGCGGTTAATTAACCGCTACGGTTATGAGCAAATTGAAGATTTCATTGATGTCTGCCTCTCCCTAGATAACTTGATCGATTACCACGCTCCCTACATCAAGCGCCCGGAGGCCCGAGTAGAGCCGCCCCTGACCGATGAGGAAGAGCCGCCGATGGTGGAAGGTCTTAAGGTTGAGCGCAGCTACATGCGCAATTATATCAACCCGCCTGAATTCTTAGAACATCAGCGTCAAAAGATTGAAGAGGAGCAGAAAAAGGCCCGCCGCTTTCCGGAAAATCCTCAAAAAGACATCCTGCTTTTTTTGCTGACTTACGCCCCCCTCGAACGTTGGCAGCATACCATTTTGGAAATTATTCGCGAAGAGTCCTACTATTTTGCACCGCAGGGCATGACCAAGATCATGAACGAAGGCTGGGCTTCATACTGGCATAGTCGTATTATGACTGAAAAGGCGATGACCGATTCAGAGTTGATTAGCTTTGCGGACCACCATGCCGGCGTGGTCTCTACCAGTCCTGGCCGCCTAAATCCCTATAAACTGGGCTTAGAGTTGCTTCGCGACATTGAAGAACGTTGGAACAAAGGTAAATTTGGTAAAGAGTATGACGAGTGTGACGATATTCAGCTCAAGCGCCGCTGGGATCAGCAGCTCGGCCTGGGCCGGCAAAAACTCTTTGAGGTGCGCCAACTTTATAACGATATCACCTTTATTGACGAATTTCTTACACCGGAATTTGTGGTTGAACAAAAGCTTTTTACCTTCCGCCATAATCCCCATTCCAACTACTATGAAATAGCGTCGCGAGAGTTCAAAGCCATTAAAGAAAAACTTTTGTTTCAATTGACAAATTTTGGACAACCTTACATTTATGTTGAAGATGGAAACCACCGAAATCGCGGCGAGTTGTACCTACGTCATCGCTATGAAGGCGTTGAGCTTAAGCAGGATTACGCACGCGACACATTGCGTAACCTCCACATAATATGGACGCGTCCGGTTCATTTGGCGACTGCGATTAACGACAAACCATATCTGATTACGTTCGACGGCAAGGATTTTTCTGAGAAAAAGATGTAATTTTCATAATGAAACGGAGGTAAATTAGTTATGATTATTAGCAAGTGCGTTGTTGAGCAACTTGAGCAGCTTGCGACCAGCGGGCCGGAGGCAGTTGCGGCTGCCTTTATCGAATCCAGGGAGCAGCGAGAATATATCATCGGTGTTCCAACCCAAGACCAAGGTCCGGGGATTGCAGTGACCATAACAGATTATGATCGCTATAGTATTGCGCTGGCCAATTTGGAGGTCACCTATAAGAACCGGTTCGGAGTCGACTATGACCTGCGCCAGCACGCCGAGGACGTTGCCAACCGTCTCAACTACCTGGATGAACCGCTAGCCTTAGTTGAACTTGACACAGAAAAAAATGTCGCTCAGCTTCGCAGTCATCGTCCCCATCAAGATTATGAAACGGCGACTTATTGGGAAGTCATGATTTCAACGGAGCCGTATCTGAGGGCTACCTTGACTCGGTACTGCTGGTCGCCTCAGCGGAGCGACCGCGAACGTTCAATCTACCCGGCTACATTTGCCACCGTCGGACGGATCGCCTCAGATTTGGCCTTGTGTTTATAGATGCCGGACAACAAGTTTCTCGGGCGGGGCTGGTGCAAAGTCGCTTGACAGCCTAAAAACCTTCCCGGAAGCTTGAGCTTAACCCGCCTGCTTTTACAAATAATGCCCTTTATTTCAACACCAGCTTCCGGAACGTTGGGTTTTGCAACAGCCCTGGTTTTTCGGGCTTTACGTTTAGCGGATTCGTGGTTATAATAGGGCAGTAAGCATAACATATTTTAAGGAGGAGCCTGTGCCACTTTACGAATATTATTGCGGGGATTGCCACGACAAGTTTGACACAATCCGGCCCATGAGTAAGGCGGATGACCCCGTTCAATGCAAGCATTGCGAAAGTATGCGCACGTCACGCATGTTGTCGCTCTTCGCCGCCCATACCAAGGGCAACGGCAGCCCGCTCGGCGTCGACCGAGGTGGGAGCTTCGGCGGAGGCTGTTGCAGCGGCGGAGCCTGCGGCTGCGCTCATTAGGTGCTGATTTAGCAGACGGTTAATCGGGGCGTTAAAACGCCCCGATTTTTTTGCAACCTCTACGGATAAGATAGTTTAGTGGTCTCTTGCGCAGATTCCTATCACCCAGATGGATGACTCAGCAGCCAACTTTTCCACTCGGGTTATGAAAAAGATAGCCCGTTTACAACGGATGCAATCGCTGAACTGGATATGGCCAAGCACACTCAAAAGAGCGTACAATGGGCGGCAATTAGTATGATTAACCGGAGATTTGAGGCAGGGCAACGACGCCACACACGGTCACGATCGCGGTCGAGCCTCGCTGCCTCAATAAGAGCGGATTAGAGAGTAACCGATTCACCGGAAAATAATTTGCCAAAGTCACCTCGAATTTAATCCGTTAACAATATAGATTGACAGGTCCAGATGGCTCCGCTATACTACAAGCCGGCTGCAAGCTTGAACGATCCGGTCGCCATCGCAATATTGTAAATGTGTGCGGATTTTTTTGCTTACCTCATTGGCAGTGAGTAAGAATTGGTCAAAGAAACCGCATATCTGAATTTTGATCATTTACGCAATGCTGAAGACGGCCGTCCATTTTTTGGGCGCTAAAATAATTAGAAAGTGAGCTTAAGAATCAATGGAACCATTGCGTATATTGTTAGTCGATGACCATGTATTGTTCCGTAAGGGAATTGCCTCTTTGATTTCCTCGCGCCAGGATATGACTGTTGTAGGTGAGGCTGGAGATGGCGTCGAAGCGGTTAGAGTTGCCAAAGAAACCGTCCCCGATTTGATCCTGATGGACGTCAATATGCCCAATCGCGGTGGTTTAGAGACCGTCAAAATCTTAAAGCAGGAGATGCCCGACGTAGAAATTGTTATGCTCACCGTATCCGATGATGACGGTGACTTATTTGAAGCAGTCAAAAATGGCGCGAAAGGGTATCTGCTGAAGAATCTGGAACCGCAAGAATTGTATAAGATGCTGGATGGCATCCGCCAGGGAGAATCTCCGATCTCAGGCGTCATGGCTACCAAGATTTTGCAGGAGTTGAGACAGTCCGAGCCAAGCAAGTCTCAAAAACAGCAGAGTGTGGACGAATTAACGCCCAGAGAGGTCGAGGTTTTGGAGCAAATCGTAACTGGGGCCACCAATAAGGAGATTGCCGAGACATTGCACATCACTGAGAATACGGTCAAAATCCATCTGCGAAACATTCTCGATAAACTACATGTACAGAATCGTATTCAGGCCGCGGTCCACGCAGTTCGCGAGGGTTTAGTCGACGCCTCGGCAGACGGCGACGCGTAATTTCTCGGGCTTTTCCGCCAAAGCTACCTATTTGTTTAAATAGCCCATTTGGACGAACTGAATTGCCCACCTGTACCATCAGAGCTATCGCAAGATAGCTCTTTTTCTGCCTGCAAACCGCCTAAATGAGTGTAGGCAACAAACAAGTGTGAGCGGTAAAATTAGGAAGTAAATTAGATTTACCAAAGTGTGCATACTTGTAGGAGACGTCGTGACAACTACACGCATTTTTGTAATTTCAGAACAGTTGATGTTTGCGCGGGGCCTCGAAAGCCTGCTCAAGCAAAATACCCAACTAAGACTCATCGGTCACGAGACGGATGTGGGAGTAGCCGGAAAGCGGATGAAAGAACTTCAGCCAGATGTCGTTATTGTGGACAGCAGTCGTTCATCCTGGGACGAAGATCTGGAGCTGGTTCAGCTTTTACGGGCACGGCCAAATTTGAAGGTTATCGACGTTAGTCTGCAAAACAACAATCTGTACATTTACCGGGCCACACAAAAAGTTGTCGAAAGCGTCGATGATTTAATACAAGCTATTGGTTAGGCTATTTTTGTATTGTAATACAATCCGCGTCCTCTGGCCTGGTGTCGACTTCCAAGCTCCCCCAACATCCTCAAGTCGCTCTCGCATAATTTGCCGGTCAAAATTCTTTGTACCGTTCCTCTTGATTTGGGTCAGTTTAAATCCCTGTCCCTCGTCTTCAACGCTAATGCGAAAGGATTTTATTACCCACACGGGCTATCTTTGATTACCGGCAGACCTCCATTCGGATTAAGAAAGATGGACCCTAAAACCGTCCGAGTTATCAATAAATAATCCGTTTTTCAGGTTTAATATAGCTCAGACTGGTATGGATGCAGCGCACCAAAGATGATATAGTCTTAGCATAAGATTGATTAGCCGGGCTCTGGAAATGAGAGCCCAAGAACAGCCAGAATAAATATAATAAAGGAGACAGTAAAATGTTAAAGTGGAGTATCATATTTCTAATCGTCGCCTTAGTAGCTGCAGTCTTAGGTTTTGGGGGCATCGCAGGGGCCGCCTCCAGCATTGCTCAGGTTTTGTTTGTCGTGTTCTTAGTCGTCTTTTTAGGGTCGTTAGTATTGGGAGTGCTCAAACGGGCCTAACGGCCGGCTGACGACAGACTATTTACGGACGCAAAATAAACCTGCAAAATTGCTCCCAGAGTTGGCATGAATAGTAACTTTGGGAGCAATTTTGCTTTCTAGCGCTTACGAAGAAACGTGCCGGCCCAAGCAACATCGCTGAATTGAGTAAAGAGCTTGGCAGGCAGTATCCCAGCAAACTTCGGGAAAGGAAAACGGTTATAATGAAGTTTCAGGAAATACTACGTCTTAAAGATTTACTCGGATGTATCATTTTTGCAAAAGAGGGTGAGATTGGCCATTTAGGCACCTTCTACTTTGATGACGAAAGCTGGAAAATCCGCTACCTCACAGTCGACACAGGTGAATGGTTTTCTGGCAAGAAAGTGCAGATCTCTACCGCTGCTCTTGCTCAACCGGATTGGGAGCCGCGAAAACTGAGCGTGGCTCTCGGCAAGGCGGACATAGCAGACAACTTTGTCCGGGAAAATAAATTTCTATCTTACGAAAACGGTCCGCCATTAGATCATCTGGGTGGAGGCTTATTTGAGGAGCAAAATATTGGTATGACTCCCGACTCTATCGTGGAAACGATTAGAGCCAAAGAGCAAGCGTCACAGGAAAGCGTAACTGAAGCGCCGGTAAATAACTCACGCTTGCGTGACACTACAGACCTGGTTGGCAAGAGCGTGAGTGCTCAAAATGGTCAAATTGGGATTGTTGAAGACATAATGATAGACGGTAATGATTGGGCGATCCGCGCTTTGGTTGTGGCGATAAAGCACCCACAGTCCATAAAAAAAGTATTGATCTCACCCGCGTTAATAGATCGGGTGGATTGGACAGGTTCAAGAATTTACCTGAACGTCAGTCAAGAAACGCTTATTAACAGCCCCGAGTATGATCCTTCAACACCGTTTGATTAGCCGGAGAAACGTAATTTTTCTGCCGCTGTTACGGCTTTCGGATTTGTCACATGGAAAAATAGGCAGCGGATGAAGCGCAAGGTTCGCTGCCTGTGCTTGACTCTATGGGCCAACGCATTCCTCCGGCTAAACCGATCACTGTCCGCACGAAGGAGACACATCTTTTTGCTTCATGTACTAACCTTGAGCGTGAGTGGCTAATCCGTCCAACTATTAGAAGTAAAACGTAATTGATACGACGATGACCGTAATCATTAGTAGAATGATGAAGATTGAAATAGCATAGGGCACCCAAAGATTTCTTTCCGCCGGTTCAACCTGTCCAATCGAATCTCTGGGCGATAGTCGAGCGGCAGCTTTCGTCTGTCGCGTATTGTCTAAGAATGTTGAAAAAATTGAGTTATTCATTATGTTCTCCCCCAGCCGAAAATATAAACTTCTATTACATATGGTAACACGCGGAACGAACTGCGCCTATACTAAACTGGGCGATTTTGGTTATCCAGACGAGTTATCTTTGATTAGCCGGCCAAGATATCGGTGAAAGCCTTTTTCAAGCGACAAATAACCTGCTCATGTGGCGCCTCAAAACTACAATTCTGTGGCCTTTCATAGCCAAGTTGACATAGCCCACTTGGGCGACATGAGCAGGTAATGTCCCACACACGAGCTACCGAAAGATAGCTCTTTTTTTTTTCTACATTATCCAACTTAGTATGGCTTCGCTAAGGCAAGAAATGTTATCATAGTAAAGATAAAAGCATTCAAGCAATAAATCAGTGAATGAAAGGAGTTATGTCACATGAGTGTCCTTAGCGATAAAAAAACTGTTGTCGGTTTGTTTGGTCAAGATCACGAGGTTGACCACGTGGTTAGAGGACTTCAAGACCGAGGTTTTGGCCGTGATGAGGGTTCAATCGAAATTTTGGATCAGCATCGTCTAGGGCAAGAAGCACCTATTGACGCACCGGGACTAGCTCGGCCAAAGTTCGAGGCCGCAGGCGGCGAGCATGTACTTCCGGTGTTTGAACCGGTGACCGAAGCCGGTATAGAGACTCCACTACTTCGGCAAACAGTATTTGACATGCTGAATGAGGTGGGTCTTGACGACGAGGAAGCTGACTTCTTCGCCCAGCAAGTAGAGCGCGGAGCAAAGTTGATCCTGGTTGAAACCGGCAAAGCTAGCGTTTCAGACGTGCTGGCTATTATGGAAAAAGTTGATGGTAGAACGGTCGTGGCCTAGTGCTGTTACGGCGGAACGGTGCAGTTCGCCGAAGGACCTATGCAATGACAAACAATCGACCGAGTAATCACGGCGCACTCAAAATTAAAGGATAGAATATGGACGCAAATATTTCGTTAGCACTGGCTAAAACTAATGACACGATAAATGGGGTAATTAAAGTCCTACCTAATCTCATTATCGCCGCGGTTATTTTTGGCCTATTTTACCTTGCAGCAATATGGATTAGGTCCCTCATTGAACGCCTAACCAAAAATTCCGGCCTATCTGATAACGCAAGCGTGTTAATGGGACGCTTGTCACGCTGGCTGCTCGTCTTTTTGGGGATCATGGTTGGGTTGTCAATTGTTGTTCCTTCTTTCGAGCCGGGACAATTAATTCAGCTCCTGGGGATCGGCGGTATTGCCATTGGCTTTGCCTTCCGCGATATTGCCCAGAATTTCCTAGCCGGCATTCTAATCCTGCTGACCCAGCCATTTCAGATTGGTGACCAAATTATTGTTGACGACTTCGAAGGCACGGTCGAAGAAATTCAGACACGGGCTACGGTGATCAAGACCTATGACGGTCGGCGGGTCGTGATTCCAAATTCTAATTTATTTACCGACTCGGTTATCGTGAATACGGCCTTTGATTATCGCCGTTCGCAATACGACGTCGGAATTGGTTATGACGCCGACATAGAAAAAGCTAGGGAAATAATGCTCGACGTCTTGAACCAGACAGAAGGCGTTTTGAAAGAGCCGGCCCCCGACGTACTGACTATGGAACTTTCCGACTCGAGCGTCAACCTCCGCCCTCGCTGGTGGACAAACTCGCAGCAAGCGGATGTGCTGGCAGTCAAGGATAAGGTCATCACCACGATCAAGCAGCGGTTGGATGAGAACGCAATTAACATTCCTTTCCCCGTCCGCACCGTTTATCTTCACAACGAAACAAAATCAGATAACGGGCACAACGGTTACGGCTCCAGGTCCCACGAGCCTGAATTGAGGCACGGCGAACGCAGAAATTAATATTAAAGGATTAACATCCGTGGGGTCACCCCACCAGCCGTTCCCCCAATATGCACCAATGTCGACGCAAGTCACGCGTTTAACCGGTACCACTTCAGTCACAGGTCGCGGTGAAGCAATCGCTTTCGTCGCGATCGGTGTCTTTGATCCACATTCGATTAGAACGGGTATCGGGCGTAGGTACACAACTAAGGCTAAGCTTCTCAGGTACATAAACTTGAGCTTATCAGTGTCCCGCAGAAAATGTCAAATATTGTCATTACTTAGGCAGGGCGAATTTGACAACTTGGTAACTCCTATGTTACAGTAACTTTATGGTTACCAAAGAAAGGCAGGTCCGGCGAGTCATGGATGCTCTAGGGCACCAGACCCGGCGAGATATTTTGGCATTATTGAAAGAAACAGCCATGCCTGTTGGGGATATTGCCGTCCGATTACCCATCAGTCGACCGGCAGTTTCGAAACATTTACGCATTCTGGAAGACGCGGGCCTGGTTGAATATACCTCAAGCGGTACCCGTAACATTTTCCGGCTTAAGCCAACTGGTTTCGAAACAGCGCGTGTTTATGTGGAGAGCTTTTGGGACGAAGCACTGGCCAATTTCCAGGCCATCACCGAACGCCGTGGGGAGACTGACCGATGAGCGAGCTTGGTTCGACGGATGCAGTCAGGAAAACGATCACAGTGCGTTGCAGCGCGGACACGGCCTTTCGCATCTGGACCGAACAGATTAACGCTTGGTGGCCCAAGGGACATTCACGCAGCGGACATCCAAGCACCACAGTATTGATTGAGGGGCAAGCCGGCGGGCGGATTTATGAGCGTACACCTGAAGGGGTCGAATATGACTGGGGCCAGATCGTCGTTTGGGATCCGCCACACCATTTTGCCTATTACTGGTACCTTGGGAGTGACTCCCAGAAACCGACCCGAGTTGACGTGCAATTTATCGCCCAAGGTAAGGCAAGTACGCGCGTCGATGTTAATCACCGGGGTCCTGAATTCATTGGCGATCTATGGCCGCGCAACAGCTCAAAATATGACGCGGCTTGGGAGAGTCTCATTCCCGCCTACGTTGCCGCTTGTGATGCTTCAAAATAAATTCTTATTCAAATATGCCGAGCCTAAGCATAACGGAAAGGAGCCTAGGATGAAACGAGTATTGGTACGTTACAAAGTAAAGGCCGACAAGGCAGCGGAAAATGAAATGTTCATCAAAAAGGTTTTTGAAGAATTAAGACAGTCCGGACCGGCAGGTCTCCGGTACGCCTCGTTCAAGCAGGACGACGGTGTGACCTTTATTCATATCGCGTCAATTGAAACCGAAGGAGGGAAGAACCCGTTGGCGGAAACGCCGGCCTTTCAAGCCTTTCAGGCCGAAATCAGAGATCGCTGTGAAGAACCGCCGGTAGCCGTGGATCTGCATGAAATCGGTTCTTATAGACTATTTGGAAACTGATACAACGGCAATTAGATTCGCAAAGTGGGGTCTATAGTAGGTCACGAGGGGGAGATTGAATGAGAGAATACCGTGTTACGACAACGATTGAGGCATCGCCTGAGACGATTTGGGCAATTTTGACCAATGCCGCCGGCTACCCTGAGTGGGATCCGGGGGTAGAAAGGATTGAAGGTCAGATTGCGCCCGGTGAGAAGATCACGGCCTTTACCAAACTCAGTCCCGGACGCGCTTTTCCGGTCAAGGTTACCGAGTTTGTGCCTGGCCGAAAGATGACCTGGACAGGCGGAATGCCGCTGGGCTTATTCAAGGGTGAGCGGACCTTCAGCCTGACCCCGCAGAGCAACGGCACGACCATATTTACCGTCCACGAACTGTTTAGCGGGCCTCTGCTGCCGCTGTTCGGCCGCACCATTCCCGATCTGACGCCGACGTTTGAGCAGTTTGCAGCCGGACTCAAGAATCGCGCGGAACACGCCGGCTGATTGCGGAACGAATGCAGCACCAATCTCTTCCCGCCAGACCGATAGTCATGTTCTACGGCGACTCCCGGGCCGCCGACTGGCCGGCTCCGGCCTTGCCCCAGTTTGAGTTTGTCAACCGCGGTATGCCCGGGGAAAACTCGACCCAGGCCGTGAGCCGGTTTGACACGTATGTCAAACCGCAGCCGCCGCAGGTGCTGGTGTTGCAGCTCGGCATCAACGACCTGACGGCGATCCCTCTTTTCCCCACACGCCGGGAGAACATCATCGCCATTTGCCGGGCTAACATTCGTCAAATTATCACGGGCGCGGTCGAACTAGAAGCCACGGTCGTGCTGACAACCATTTTCCCGGTCGGGCACTTGCATTCGGGTTACCAGGAGTTCGATCTGTCCGATATCAGGCCGGATGTGACCGCGGTTAACCGCTACCTGCACACGTTAGCCGGACCGAACGTGCTTATATTCGATACCTACCACGTTCTGGCAGACGAGAATCACCTAAAAGCCGCATACGCCCTGGACTTACTACATCTCAACCCAGCCGGGTATGCCGCCCTAAACCGAGCCTTGATTCCGATACTGCAGGGCTTACGTCTGGTGCTATGACAGCTTATGACGGTAATCAACAAGCCGGCAAGATTCTCATCGACCGGCCAAGATGGAGAAATCGATCAACTGCCGGCAACTCGCACTGGATGGTAACCGAATCAGATGAGGACAACCTATTTCTGAATCTTGTAAGGGGTCTGGTTGAGCCGTTCCGCCCCGGCCTCGGTGATCAGGTAGCCATCTTCGATTCGCAAGCCGCCCCAGGGGGTGTTGAACAGCGGAATGTCAACGGAAATAACCATGTCCTGCTCTAACCTGGCCGCACTGCTCGGCCCGAAAATGGGTGGTTCGAACTCGATGACACCCACGCTGTGCACCCCTGAGTAGAGGAAATAGGATCCCAAACCCGCCGCTTCGACAATCTGCCGCCCAGCCGCTTCGACCTCGCGACCTTCCACGCCCGGCCGTAAGCGCTCAAAGCAGGCCTCCTGAGCCCGGCCGGCGACATCCAACGCTCTCATAATCTCAGCCCCGGGCTTGCCGACCGGCACCGGCCGGCCAATGGCCCCGTGATACCCTTCGTAGCGGGGCGCCACGGTTAATAACACCAATTCATCGACTTGAATAGGCCGAAAGGTTGAGCGGGCCAGGATGGGCCTGGAATTCGGGCCGGAGGCAACAATCGTATCGATGCCCGTGCCTTCAGCTCCCAGCCGGCGCATGGCCGTCTCGGCTGCGGCGGCCACTTCCCGCTCGGTGACTCCGACGTCTATCGCCGCCACCGCTGCCTCGAGACCTGCCTCGGCAATCCGGTAGGCATAGCGGATTACCTCAATCTCGGCCGCCGACTTTTGGGCCCGCAGGTCACACATCACATTTTCGACATCGACCCACTGCCGATCCGGCAGGGCTGCTTCGAAGGCGGACCAGACATCCGCGCCCATCAGACCCCGCCCGGCCAGGCCCACCCTGCGCACGGCCTGCAGATCGTCGACAACCTCGGCCGTGATCTCGACCAGGCTTTGTATCGTTGAATAGGGGTAATCCTCGTCGGGGTGGGTGAATTCCCGCAGGACTCGCACATCCGGGATCTGGCCGGCCAGGCGGGCATACTCATCACTCTCAGGACCGCACAGCAGGATTGGCTGGCCCTGCCGGGAGAGCAGCACACAAACCGGCTCAAAGTGGACCGGGAAGTTGGCCAGCCAGCGGGCGTGAGCCGGGCCGAATACGGCCCGGTCGTCGGCGTAGGCCACCAGCAAATCGAGCTGCTGTGCGGCCATCATCGCCTGCACCTGATGCCAGCGCCGGGGATACTCCTCGGCCGGTATGGTTGGTTTGGGGTCAGGATTGTATTTCAATATTGCCACCAAAAAATTCACCCAAACGCCGGGCTTCGCTCTCGATGCCGGTCTGAATCTCGGCCCGGACCGGTGCAAAGAGTTCAATGGTCACGGTAATGGGCGAATGCTGCTTGTCATACCCCCACACGCCGGCTAACCGGCCGTTAATCAGGACGACCGGCGAAATCCAGCCCTGGCCGCGGTAAACACGAGCCTTGTATTCTGCCGGCATAAGATATTGATGATGGCGTGCCACCGCTATCGTATAAGGGTCAAAGTAGGGTAGTAAACGTACTGTTTGAGTCAGGTTGGCCGCCTGCAAGTCATCGAGCGTTGAGGCCAGCGCCCAGGCTTGCCAGCCCTCTACATCGACATTCACCAGTTCATCAGCCAGCGCTTTGAATACCTTTTTGGCCTGCCCGGAGGTAATGCCCCACCAGCGCCCAAATTCGTCGCTGGTGGCCGGCCCATAGGTTCGCAAGAAGCGGCGGGCAACTTCGTAGATAGCCTGCTGCGGGTCAACTTCCGGCCATGGACCCAGCCATTGGTCGGGGCGCACAAATGTGACTCGCTGACCATCATCAGGGCCAAAACAAAGATGGCCCTCAAAGGCACATGGTTTTAGCAGCGCCCCCCAGCCGGAAAGCAGTACTTGGCGCAGATCAGGATTTCCGGTGTGCCGGGCGACCGCCTCGGCAAGCTGTTCGCGGGTGAGGCCGTGGCCGCTTAAAACAGTCGGCACCGCTTCGAGAATTGCGTCAAATTCGGCGGGCGTTACCTTGTGATAGCTAAAGTAGCTGGGCGGGCGGCGGATAGAAAAAGCCCGGCGTGCCGCAACAAAGAGTCCCAAATCGCCGGCCGCCAGCAGATGCAAGGTGCCGCGCATAGCCCAAGTTTTTATTAGGGTGCGGTCATGCCACAAGGCCGTTGATATGTCGGCCGGAGAGAGCTGCTCCATCCTGGTCGACAGCTGTAGCTCCGCTGCCGACATAAGCTGCGCCTGGAGGCCGCCCATCCGTGTAATAACGTCAATCTGTTGGGGTTGTGGCGCACGGCTAGCCAAATACTGCTGCGCCAGTCGCCAGGCGCTGACTTGTTCCCAATCATAACTGTTCATTATAACTTGTACCGCCGGGCCAAGAATTTAAACTTGTCAGCCGCATTG
>JBFGLD010000042.1:0-12921 GCA_041576335.1 Anaerolineae bacterium
AGGGCAGCGTGCCGTTGAGCCCTTGCTCGATGGTCGACAACCCGGTTCCAAAGGCTTGGGGATAGACCAAGCCGATTAAACCTACTGCAATCGCGCCTACGGCCGGTTTTAAAGCATTGGGCAAGCGCCAGCCGTCGAAGCGGTCCTCCAAATAGTATAGCAACTTGACAAAGGCCAACCCTGTGAACGCGGCCAGAACGCCCAGAAGCACATACAACGGCAGTTCCCAGGCGCTAACCCGGGAATAAGCCGGCACCGCAAAGGCGGGATTGTTGCCCAGAAATTGACGGCTGACGATGCTGGCCGCTACGGCAGCAATCACCACCATTCCGAAATAGTGGGTTGTAAACTCTCCCAGGATTACCTCCATAGCGAAGATGACCCCGGCAATGGGAGCGTTAAAGGTGGCGGCAATTCCGGCTGCTGCGCCACAGGCCACCAGGGTGATCGTCCGTTCGGGGCCTATTCCCAAGATTTGGGCCGCTGTCGAGCCCAGGGCCGCACCGACCTGCACAATCGGCCCTTCCCGCCCGGCGGAACCGCCGCTGCCGATACAGACTGCCGAAGCCAGCGATTTGACCACGGCCACCCGCGGCCGGATCCGACCGCCACGTAAAATGATGGCCTGCATGACTTCGGGCACGCCGTGCCCCTTGGCTTCGGTGGCCCAGTAGGCAATCATCGGGCCGCTAATTAGGCTGCCAAGAATCGGAACCAAGACGATCCACAAGCCGCCCAGTGGAGCCAGCAGTTGGGGCAGCCCCTGTTCGAAAGCCGTATGAGTCACCCAACCGATGGCTTTGATAAAAATGACCGCGGTCAAGCCCGTGCCAAGCCCCACGAAGACGGCGATCACCATTAGGGCGGCGATACTTTGCACATCGAAGGCCGGCCACAATCGGTGCAGCGGTTGGGAGAATGTTCTGGATTGGGTTGTGGCGGGCTCAACTCGACCTGACGACAATTTTTACCCCCTGTGCGTGCAGAACTATCTGAATAGAACGGTAGGCTGATCTCAGCCGCGAGTGAATAGATCATCCGACCCGGGCGCGGATATTTCCCACTGCCCTAACCCGCTCAGCCATTTTTTCTCGTCCAGCAGCATTTTGTAGAAGGGATGAAAGCTGTGCATCAAGGCTGAACTCCGGTTATAGCTCGACAAAACTGCACGGATAGTTGCTGCATACAGGCGTAGCGGTTCGATCTCGATTAACCACTGCCTAAATCCCTCATCATTTAGGCCCCATTCGGCGTGCATCTTGGCCAGCAGCGCCTCAGTCTCGGCGGCGAGCTGCTCGGCGACGCCTTCGAGGTCGTCGGTCATTTCCAAAATTGGAGCAGCCGAGCACAGCGTGTAGATTGTCAGCCCGGCATCGATACTTGCTTCCACCGTGCCGCCGTACATGAAGAAATGCACTCTCTTGTCGTGGCGATCATGCAGCACGACCGGACCGGCGCAAACTTGCTGCGCCCCGCTAAGGCTTGAATTCAAGGTCAATTTTGTTCGCCCAAGCCGCTGGTATGGGTCGCGCCAACAGATCTCAATCAGCTCGGGGTCGAAGTGCAGGCCGGTTGGAGCGGCCCGCACGGCCACGAGCAGCCGCGATCCGCCGGGGCTGGCAGGATGAGGCGGGTCGAGCAGTCGGTAGCCGGCCTTGGCCATTGCCTGGAAAATTGATGGTTCGCTCATCGTCCCTTGCTTCGCACCGGGATGGCCGGTAGTTGCTCAATCCCCGGCTTGTCCAGCTTCAGGTAAACCTCATCATCCTCGATGCGGTCGATCGCCGAGACGGGAACAGTCACGTCCCGCTTGCCCCACAGGTGCCCCTCTCGCAGGACCAGATGGGTAATATGGCCGCTGCTCGGATCGACCAAGAACTCGTTGACCTGGCCAATCCGGCCGTCGGTAGCGTTAACATGCGCTCCTCGATGGATACCTAATTCACCCGGCGGAAGCTGCTCGATGTCGAGCGACACCATTCCATCTTCGGGTTCGACAAAAGGCCATAACCTGAACTCTCCCAATTCATATACAAAGGGTGAGACATCATCACGGATAAACGCGCTCTCCAGGAAGCTGTTAAATTTCGCCAGCTCCTGCCGGGTGCAGCGCAGGTGGATGACCTGGGGCGTGCTTTCGGTGATAAGCTCGAGGGGCACCATCCGCTCCAGTCCTAGAAATCCTTTTTCTTGGACCACGATGTGGGTCACATTATCGGAAACCGGGTTGATGAGGACGCAGGTCGAGCGACCGGCAGGCCCGTCGGCGCAGCGAACTTCGGCGTTAATAGGAATATCCATAGGACATCACTCCTTTCGTATAGTGGTCGTTTGGCCGACCTCTCGAATAGCCACGAGCAGATGCTCCGGGGGCTCCTGCTTGGCGATGAAGGCAGCCGCGCCGGTGTCTTTTGCCAAAAGGCGACGCCGCGGGCTGTCGTAAATAGTAACGATGATGACTTTGCAGCCCGGCGCTGCCTGATGGAGCTGTTGAATGGTGGATAAACCATCCGGCCCCGGCATTCTCACATCAAGCAGCACCACATCAGGCTGGGTGGCTTTAGCCAGCGCCAGAGCTTTCTCAGCATTGGGCGCTTCGCCCACTACCGTCATATCGGTTTCGAGGTTCAACCGCATGCGCCAGCCCCGTCTTACTTCGAATTCATCGTCAACAAGGAGAATTTTGATCACCGTTACGTCCTTATCGGACTTCCTCATTAAGGATCGATCGTGTACAATAGCGTTTTAGGTATAAATAAAGCATATGGCTAAACCGGCTCAAAGTCATCAATCAAAGGGCTGAAATCGGATTCAGACTTTAGGTGGAGATGTTTGGCCGGCAGGAACAGTCAAAGTCATGAAGATGTAACGATATTGACTGGCTGTTGCTCACCGAATTATGGGAGGCGTAATGACCATTCGAGTATTGATTGTGGATGACCACAGCGTGGTGCGGCAGGGCTTGCGGATGTTCCTGACCGTTGACCCGGATATAGAGGTGGTCGGCGAAGCCGAGGATGGCGAAGAGGCTCTCTGCTTAGCGGATGAGTCGAAGCCGGATGTGGTTCTGATGGACCTGCTGATGCCCAACATGGACGGCATCACCGCCATCACCCACATGAGGCGAGCCCAGCCCGACATTGAAATCATTGCCTTGACCAGTGTCTTAGAGGATGCCTCGGTAGTCGGGGCCGTGCGGGCCGGGGCTATCGGTTACCTGCTCAAAGATACGCGGGCCGGCGAGCTGTGCCAGGCGATCAAAGCTGCCGCCGCCGGGCAGGTGCAGCTTTCGCCCCCGGCCGTGGCCCGGCTCATGCGCGAGGTGAAGCTGCCGGACAGCCCCACGGCGTTGACCGAGCGAGAAACGGAAGTGCTGCGACTGGTGGGCCTGGGTTTCTCGAACAAAGAAATTGCCCGCGAGTTAAGCATCGGCGAGAAGACGGTCAAGACTCACGTTAGCAACATCCTGAGCAAGCTGGGTGTCCTCAGCCGCACCCAGGCAGCCCTCCACGCCGTAAAAATTGGCTTGGTATCGGTATAATAGAATGGTCGCAACCGGTTCGAAACGGCGGGGAGTTGTAGCCGCGTTGGCTGCCCTGGCCGCCTTACTCATCCTCTGGTGGCTGGCCGATGACTGGTATCACGCCATCCTAACAGCCGAGGCCGAAGGGCGACTGGATGTTGTCGGGCGGTCCGTTTTGGTTTTTCGCGTTAGCGGGTTGGTCATCTCTGGTTTGCTGGCAGTGTTGACCTATTTCATTACCAGTCGCCAGACGCGCTTGTCGCACACCGTGCACGCTCAGGCCGAAGAACTGGCCGAACGCCTGGAACAATATCGCAGCGTTTTCGAGACGACTCGCGAAGCCCTCGTTATCCGCGACATTGACACGCTGGCAATTGTCGATGTCAACCCGGCCTATTGCCATTTGCATCGCTTACCGCGAGAGGCTCTCATCGGGCGCACCAACATTGTCTCGGCTAACACTGCGACCTATCAAGCTTATGTAGAGATTGTCAAGCGAGAGGGGCAGCATCGTTGGCAAGGACCGCTGCAGTTGAGCGACGGAACCACGATTTATTTGGAGGCGCTGGGCACGACCATCGGCTACCGTGGATCGCCCCACCTGCTGGTGGCTCTCCATGACGTCAGCGAACGTGTACAGGCCCAACAATTGTTGGAACAGCGGGTGGCCAAGCGCACGCGTGAATTGGAAACACTGCTGCGGGTATCGTATGATTTAATCGCCACCCTCGATTTGAAGTCGCTCTTGGGATTAATTCTGAAACGGGTTAAGGATGTTTTTGACTACGACAGCGCCGCCCTATTGGGCCTGACCGCTGATGCCTGTCTTGAACTGCTGATCTACCATGGCCCGGCCGCCCTGAGTCAGACTCCTCCGGCTATACCGCTGCCGGCCGCGCCGATTTACTATCAGGCCGCCCAAGAACGCCGGCCTATCCTGCTCCCCGACGTCAACCAGGAAACGGACACCGCCCGCGCCTGGCGGGAGACCATTGGCCAGAGAGCCCGTTACGCCAACACCTGGTTGACCGTGCCGATGCTTTACAAAGGCGAGCCGGTAGGGATGATGGATTTTGGACACCATCAGGCCAACTACTACACGCCTCACCACGCCGAGCTGGCCATGGTCTTTGCTAACCAGGCGGCTATCGCCATGGAAAATGCCCGCTTGTACGAGCAGGCCCAGGCGCTGGCCTCGCTGGAAGAGCGGCGGCATCTGGCTCGCGAGCTGCATGACTCCGTTTCGCAGGCGCTCTATGGCATCGCTTTGGGCACGCACACGGCCCGCATGCTGCTCGATCGCGACCCCAGCAAGCTGGTTGAGCCGCTGGATTACATCGTGAACTTGGCCGAAGCGGGCCTAAGCGAGATGCGGGCCTTGATTTTTGAGTTACGGCCCGAGGTTTTGGAGGCCGAAGGCCTGGTTGCAGCCCTGGCCAAACAGGCCGAGGCGCTGCAGGCCCGCCACAAGCTGGAGGTCATCACCCATTTCGGCGAGGAGCCCCTCGCCCCGCTCGTTACGAAAGAGGCGCTCTATCGTATCGCTCAGGAGGCTACCCACAATATCGTTAAACATGCCAAAGCCGGTCAAATTGTGCTGACTCTCAACAGTGTGGATGGGCTTATGTTGGAAATCAAGGATGATGGGCGCGGATTTTACCCGCAGCAAGCCTTCCCCGGCCATTTGGGGCTGCACTCGATGCGGGAGCGGGCCGAAAAGCTCGGCGGGCGTTTTGAACTGGAGAGCGTGCTCGGCCGGGGTACGACCATCAGAGTTAAGATGCCCATCCCGGCCGATGACCGCGCAAAAAACCAGGGCGAACGTGAATAGCTGCGGCATGAGCATGTTACCCGTTATTCCCCTCTCAAAACCGGTGAATGCGTAAATCAGATCCGTCAAACGGATCATCGAACCGCATGACCGGGGCTAACCTCTGGGTTGAGGCTGTTTCAAGCTCAATAAGACTTAACCCGGCGCCAATGACAAAACCCTACTCAAAATTCACACGCCTCCGATAGTCGGCCCGATCATCGCCCGGCCGTTGTTCACGCGGGAAACGGTAGACCGGGAAATCGACCATACGCAGCCGGTTCGTCGAAGAGACCTACGGCAGCTCGGTCTAATGACGTAGGCCCTAACCCATCCTTTGCCCGATGTCAAAATTCATGATTAGTGATACCGTAGGATACGGTCCTGCCCAGGATCGTACCCGTGTGGAAGATTGACTTTTTCATAGCAAATCATTAAAGGAATGAGCAGACAATTTATGGAAACATTAGGTAAACTTGAGCAATTCAATAAAGCGAGTGCTGACGGCGGTTTGGGCATTCTGCCGGGTAGAGCACCCGGATGGGCTTTGATTGTCGGTACTATTTTGGCCTTATGGTTGACCGCCTGCGGCGTGCGGCCGGCGCAGCCTGAGCCGGTAAGCGCAGTGGCTAAATCGGAAGACCAGACGACTATACAAGTAACTTCCGTGGACAGCCCGGTAACCACGGCAACGGCTGAAGCATTTGCCGCAGATATACCGGCCGTTATGAGTCTGCGCCAGGTGCTGGTCCAACAGCTTCATAGCGACGTCGCCTCTGTGCAGATCGTGAGCGTCGAAGAAATGACCTGGCCGGATCGCTGCCTGGGCGCACCCCAGGCCGACGAACTTTGCGCCCCGGCGGAAACACCGGGTTACCGGATTACCCTGGCCGTTAACGGCGATCAATACACGTTTCACACCGACCTTGACGGTAATCAAATTCGACCGGTCGGCGTGCCGGAGCCGTCTATCGGCGAGCGCATCCTCACCTGGTTTGGCTCGGATGACAGCGGCTGCCAAACCGTCGAGGTTGGCAGCTCCGGCGTGGCCTTTGGCCGCTGTGGCCGGCCTTTGATCGGGGTCCCGTTCAGCTTTGATACGCGTCAGGGCGACGTAGCCGAATTTGCTGCGAATTACGCCACCTTTGCCGCTGAAACCCCGGCCGGCACGGTTGACTTTAAGGGGCAGGGTCCCGACCGGGCCACGCCCGCCGAGCAGCGCATGATAGCCGAGTGGGCCCGACTGGTATGGTCGGAAGCCCAGGCTGGACGCAGCGGTGCATCGTGGGGTTTGATTTTTGCCTGGCATCGTGAAGGAGGCCCGGCCGGCTTCTGCGATGACGTCGCCGTGTATGTAACGGGTGATGTCTACGTTAGCTCGTGCCAGGGTGAGCAGCCGGTCGACCTGGGGCGCATCCGCCTGAACGCCGACCAGCTGGCAACCGTCTTCAACTGGGTCGACACCTGGCAGCCCGCCGAGCAGGAACTGAATGATCCGGCGGCGACAGTGCAGTTGGTGTTCGCCGGCGCAGGTACACAGCCGATCCAAGAACCGGAATGGGTCCTGTTCTCGGATTTCGCTCAGAACCTTTACAACGAAGTGTCAATGCTGGTCAAAGAAGCGCCTGCTGTTTGTCCTACACCCGCAGCCAGCCAGCAGCTGCTTCTCGACGAAGCGCACGGCTATTGTCTGCTCTACCCGGCTGAGTACAGCCTGATTCGATCCGGGCCGGATGCGATCGAGATTGTCTTGGGGACCGTGATGAACCATGTGGATCCACGGGTATCGATTGTGACGGAAGATGGCCGCGGGCGCACTTTGGACGACGTGGCTGCTCAACTTGAGGCCGACTACGTACCCCCGGGTTTCGAAGTGGAGCGCAACTATATCAGCGCGGCCGGTGTAGAAGCGGTCATGCTCGACAACCTGCCCGGGCAGGATCTGAACCGCCGCCTGGTCTTTATTCAGAATGAGCGGCTCTTTAGCCTACTTTTCGCGCCCATCGGAGACGAGGGCAGCGAGACGCGGCAGCAGGCAGAAGCGCTTTACCAACAAGTTCTCGACTCGTTCCGCTTCTTGAACGAAACTACATCGGCCGGCCAGCCGTCTTCGCCGGAAAGCGGCGACAATGCGGCTTTGGTCTGGTCCGGCTCAATTTTGCCGGGCGGAGAGACCGGGGGCGTCTGCAGCAGCTTGACCCTGACCACCGGCAGTCAAGCCTTAGTGGGCCCGTGCGACGGCGCTCAAACCGAAGTGCCGTTGTCCTATAACCACGATCAGGATTGGACCCAGATTCTGGCTCGCTTTGCCCCATTCGAGTTAGAGACACCGGCTGAACGGATTGACTTTCGCGGCCAGGGAGAGATTTCCGGCCCGGCCTGGGAGCGAGCCATCACCGCCTGGGCCCGGATCTCCGCTGCGGAACTGGGCAGTGGAAAAGTCAGTGCGACGGGGCGTACAGTCCTGGCCTGGACTCTGGGTGAACTGCCGGATCAGCCCGGCAGCTGCCGGCGTTTGATCGTGCTGATCCACGGTTACGCCGTAGCCGCAACCGGGCCGTGCCAGGGCGGTCCCACTGAAAGCTCTACCGGCGGCTGGATTGATACGGCTGACTGGGAACAGTTCGACCGTTGGCTCTATGGCAGCACGCCGCTCTACCAGGATGATAACTACCTTGACGGGCGCGGGTCAAGGGCAATGAGCGCCAATGAAGTGGAGGCGCTGTCAACCTGGGCGCGGACCGTCTACGATAAATTCAATTAGATCATTGGCTGTCCTTGAGAAACTGATCAAAGAAGGTGACCGAGCGCTGCAGCGCGACCCGTGAGCAGGTACGGTTCAGGCTATGATCAACAGGACCGTGTTTTGCTCAACCGGATCGCCAACGGCCACCCGGACCGCCTTAACTGTACCGGAGCGGGGTGCTTTAAATTCATTTTGCATTTTCATCGACTCCAGCACGATAACCACGTCTCCCTGCGCTATTTCTTGCCCTTCAGTAACCGGAACATCGACGATAACGCCCGGCATAGGTGCTTTGATGATGACTTGCCCGCTGTCGACGCCGAGACCCCCCTTCAGCCCTGCCAAGCGTTTGGTTCGCTCATCCTCAACTGATACCTCAAAAATCTCGCCGCCAATTTGAACGGTATAAACCTGTTTTTCCGGATTTATGCGCACATCGTGAGAGCGATGATCAATGATGATCGAGTGAAACGTGGGATCAAGGGTTGGCTTCATGTCGGCGTGGATCACTTCACCGTTGAGCGTTATGTGACCTTCATGGTTGATGTCAACGACATATTGTTGGTTATTAATCGTAGTGATGTATCTCATGATTTCAACCTCATATTGTGGTGGTATCTTACAGCCGCCGGTCGAGCGCCTCGCGCCGGCCATAGAGTCGCCAGGGTGTCGGGCCGGCTTCGGGTGTTAAGACCATGGCCTGCTGCGTCCGTTTGTGAGCCAACAGGGTAGCCGCCACGGCCGCGGTACGCATAAACTCCGGGGTGCGGGCTTCTTTAAGCAGAAATTCTTCTTCCAGGAATTTAGTATGAAACCGACCGGCTTGGAACTCAGGTGAGTTCATCATTTGGATGAAAAATGGGATTGAGTTCGGGACTCCGGTGACCTGGAATTCTTCCAGGGCGCGGCGGGTGCGAATAATTGCCTCTTCGCGCGTTTCATCCCAGACAATCAATTTGGCCAGCATCGAGTCGTAATAGGGAGTTACCTCAGAACCGTAGTAGACGCCGGTATCAACCCGGACACCGGGCCCCGTGGGAATGGTCAAGCCGACGATCTGGCCGATGGCCGGCATAAAATTGTTGCGGTAGTCTTCGGCCACAATCCGGCACTCAATCGCCCAGCCCCGGAGCTGAATATCGATCTGCCGGTGGCGCAGCCTGTCACCCGAAGCAATCCGCAGCATCTCCTTGACGATGTCTACGCCGGTTACCATTTCAGTCACGGTGTGTTCAACCTGCAGCCGAGTATTCATCTCCAGGAAATAAAAGCTGTTGTTGTTGGTGTCAAAGATAAACTCGATAGTGCCGGCTGAAAAGAAATTTACGGCCTGGGCGGCATTGACGGCCGCCATCCCCATTTCGTGCCGCAGGATCTCGTCGAGAGCCGGAGAAGGCGATTCTTCGATCAGCTTTTGATGGCGTCGCTGGATCGAACAATCACGTTCTCCCAGATGGATTACGCTGCCGTGTTGATCGCCTAATAGCTGGATTTCAACGTGGCGGGCATTCGTAATTAGTCTCTCCAAATAAACGCGGTCATCGCCAAAGGCCGCTTCAGCCTCGCGGCGGGCAACGCGGATCGCCTGGGGAAGGTCTTCCATTTGGTGAACGTTGCGCATGCCTTTACCGCCCCCACCGGCAGCGGCTTTAACCAACAGGGGAAAGCCGACGTTCTTAGCGGCGGCCAGCAGCTCGTCATCCAGCATATGGCCCGACTTACCGGCTCCGGGTACCAGCGCCATGCCGGTCGCCGCTACGGTGGAGCGCGCGGATAACTTGTCGCCCATCAGGTTAATCGTGTGGGGAGACGGGCCAATCCAGGTCAGCCCGGCATCGATGATCGCCTCAGCCGCGTCAGCTTTTTCGGCCAAAAAACCATAACCGGGATGAACGCTGTCGGCCCCACTTTTCCTGGCAATGTCGATAATTTTGTCGACCCGCAAATAGCTTTCTATAGCCGAAGGCGGGCCAATGCAATAGGCTTCGTCAGCCATGTGCACATGCGGGGCCATCCGGTCCGCCTCCGAATAAACCGCAACCGTTTGGCAGCCCAATTCCTGGCAGGCGCGAATAATCCGCACCGCGATTTCACCGCGATTAGCTATGAGCACTTTTTTTAATTTAAGCATGAGTGGCCCTCGTTTTTATAATGGAATATTACCGTGTTTCTTGGGTGGATTCTCATCCCGCTTATTTTGCAGCATTTCCAGGGCGTTGATCACGCGAGGGCGGGTTTGAGTGGGTTCAATCACATCATCCAGATAACCCCAACTTGCCGCAACAAAGGGATTTGCGTAAGCCTCCCGGTATTCGCGCACCAGTTCGGATCGCAGCAGATCAGGGTCAGCTGCCTCTGCCAACTCTTTGCGCTTTAGAACATTGATAGCGCCTTCGGGACCCATCACCGCAATTTCAGCCGTTGGCCAGGCCAAGTTAATATCGGCCCGGATGTGCTTGCTGCTCATCACATCGTAGGCACCGCCGTAGGCCTTACGGGTAATAACGGTGATTTTTGGCACTGTTGCTTCGGCAAAGGAATATAGCAGCTTGGCCCCGTGGCGAATAATGCCGCCATGCTCCTGGGCCACACCGGGCAAGAAGCCGGGCACGTCTACAAATGTGATGAGCGGGATGTTAAAGCAATCACAGAAGCGGACAAAGCGGGCGGCTTTGCTCGAGGCATTGATATCGAGCACGCCGGCCAGTACCTGCGGTTGATTGGCCACAATGCCCACGCTCCGCCCATTGAGGCGAGCAAAGCCGGTTAGGATGTTGCCGGCATAATGTTCTTGCACTTCTAAGAAATAACCGTGATCTACGATGGCTTGAATGATTTCATGCATATCATACGGTTTGTTGGGATTTTCGGGAACGATCTTATTCAGGACAGCTTCGGTGCGGAGGGGATCGTCCTCTGGAACAAGGCGGAGCGGTTCTTCCATGTTGTTATTGGGAAAAAAGCTGATCAGGCTGCGGACGATAAACAGAGCATGTTCCTCGCTTTCGGCGGCAAAATGGGCCACGCCGCTTGTTTCATTATGGGTAGCTGCCCCGCCCAGCGCCTCTGCCGTTACTTCTTCATGAGTAACCGACTTGACCACATCTGGACCGGTGACAAACATATAGCTTGTATCTTTGGTCATAATGATGAAATCGGTAATGGCCGGAGAATAGACCGCGCCGCCGGCGCACGGACCGAGGATGCAGGAGATCTGAGGGATTACACCGCTGCTCAAGACATTACGTAGAAAGATGTCGGCGTAACCGGCCAGGCTCAGGACACCCTCCTGAATACGCGCGCCGCCGGAGTCGTTCAGGCCGATGATCGGCACACCATTTTTCATGGCCATGTCCTGGAGCTTAATTATTTTGCTGGCATGCCCTTGCCCCAGGCTGCCCCCATAAACGGTGAAATCCTGGGAAAAAACATAGACCAGACGCTGGTCGATCGTGCCGTACCCGGTGACCACGCCATCACCCAAATACTCTGAGTCGCCCCGCTTGACAAATAGATCAATTTCGCGGAAGGAACCTTCATCCACAAGCAGTTCGATTCGCTCTCGAGCTGTCAGTTTGCCTTTATTGCGCTGGGCTTCGAGGCGATCCTCACCACCGCCCAGCCTGGCCTGAGCTTTGAGCTTCCGCACTTGCTTTATTTTCGGGTCAAGTGTCGCTATCGGTTCTGATACCATGACGTGCCTCCATTTTGTGGGTTAAAAAGCTGCTTTTAGAGTTCAAGCTGCGGGTGTGTCCATATTTTGGTCGTACCCCTAGCTAAGAATAGCTTAAGAATCATTCCTGATTTAAGATCAACTTCACATATTGGGCCCTTTCAAAGGCAAATGGATCTTCACAATTTTTCTGGCTCATATTGCCTCTGAACTGGTCGATACTCTCATAGCCTTTCTGAGCCATCCAACTCTCCATTTCCTTGAGCATAGTTGAGATATATGGAATTCCATTTTTATAGAGCGCCGAAGCAATCTGAACTGCCGTTGCCCCGGCCAGCAGGCTGCGGATTACGTCGTGGCCGGTATGAACCCCGGTGGTAATCGCCAAGTCGGTCTTCACCCGGCCATACAGCAGGGCCGTCCAACGCAGTGGCACTTTCAACTCCTTAGGCGTACTGTAAACCATTTCGTTAAAAAGAGTCTCCGTGTTTATATCGATTGTCGGTTGGAGGAAACGGTTAAACAGAACCAGCGCCGCGACCTTGCGCCGATCCAATTCGGCGGCCACATTGACGAACGAAGTATAAAAGTGGCTCAGTTTTACCGCCACCGGAATTTTTACCTCGGCCAGGACACTCTCGACGATGTTATACAATTCCTGCTCGATCTCGGTCGCGCGCTTGTCAAGATCGGTCGGCACGGCATAAACGTTCAGTTCAAGCCCATCAACACCGGTTTGCTCCAATTTCCGGGCATACTGGACCCAGCCCCCAGGTGAAACGGCGTTTAGGCTGGCAATGAGCGGCAGCTTTACCTTTTCCCGTGTTCTCTCAACCCACATCAAATGCTCTTCAACGCCTCTGGGCATGATTGCCGATAAAAGGCGTCTTGGCCGGGCCGGTAAACGGGCACCCCGGTCCAGAAAATCGTCAAGCTGCTGCTGGTCAAGCTGGATTTGCTCCTCAAACAGCGAGCGGATGACCAGCGCCCCAGCCCCCACTTTTTCGGCCAGTTGGATGCGGTCGATTTGAGCTGAAATCGTATTCGCCGCGACAACAATTGGGTTCTTGAGACTTATTCCCATATAGGTTGTGGTTAGATTGCTCATAGTCGCTCCCTGATTATAATTACTAGAGATAGTCTTACCAATTTTCAATGTCGGATTAATC
>JBFGLD010000043.1:0-12804 GCA_041576335.1 Anaerolineae bacterium
CTGATCGAGATGAAGCAAGGGCGGATCAGAGCCACGTCTTCCCGCAGCCGCCAGGATTTGAACATTGATGTGGAGACGCCCCACGCCGACATAATTTTGGATCAAGGTAGTTACTCTATCGAGGTAAACGAAAAGGAAACTCAGATTACGACGCGTTTGGGTAAAGCCGGGGTGATGGATAAGAACGAACAGATAACCCTCAAGCAAGGGCAGCGAGCCGTTATCGGCCAGAATAGCTCTGTTGACGGTCCGCTGCCGGCGGAACAAAATCTATTGAGCAGCACCGATTTTGAACAATCCTTTCAAGATCATTGGGAAGTGTACGTGATCGATCCGATCGAAGGCGTTACAACCACGGTAGACGTTGTACCTTTTCAAAATCGGAATGTGCTCCTGCTTAAAAGTGAAGGTATCGACAATGTACATACTGAAACGGGTGTTATTCATCCCGTCAACAAGGACGTCCGTGATTTTCAATCGCTGCGCATTTTTGCCGAAGTACGGTTAATCGAGCAGTCGCTTCCAGGTGGAGGCCAGCTTGGCTCGGAATTCCCGATTATGCTCCACATTGCCTATAAAGATGCGGACAATAACGATCGCGACTGGTTTCACGGCTTTTATTACAGTCTTCCCCCGGAAAACTACATTCTTTATAATGAGCCAAATAACTCCAGTGAGCGAGTTGCCCGCTTTATTTGGTACCCGTACGAATCGGTAAATTTGCTGACTACGCTCGGTCCGGCTAAACCCGTGTTTATCAAATCGATCCGCATTTATGCTTCCGGCTGGATTTATGAGGCTATGGTCGCCAACATCTCTCTTCTAGCGCAGGAATAAGGCTAAGCCAATATGCTGTCGCCCTCGATGAAAATCTTATGGTGGGCTGGTAATTCTTGATGTCTTCGTTCATCGATTACACCTCACGCGCCGCGCATGACCCACCACGCCTGACCGCTTATGTTTTACGGTTTGTGCGCTATGCGTTAGGTCACGGGCTAGATAGGTTCGGCTTGCTGGTGATAATAATGACCTACGTGACGCTCAGCCTGTACCAGCTTCAATTGCCGGGGCTGCATTACGACGAGGCCTTCGAAGCGGTGCCGGCTCTGCAAATTCTCCGCGGTCAGCCAGTCGTCGCGTTTCGTAATGGGGGGCTGTTATTGGGCAGACAGTTATACCCGCTTATGACCCAAGATTACATCGGAGCTATTAACACTTATGCGGTCATCCCCTTTATTTTGGTGTTTGGTACGACGACAATAGCTTTACGGGTTTTTTCAACGATGATTGGCGCGATCACCCTGTGGTTGGCCTACCAACTGAGTTATCAACTCAGCGGCAGGGTTCAGGTTGGCTTATCCGCCGCATTACTGCTGGCCGTCGATCCGACCTTCGTTTTTTGGAACCGCCAAGGTATATTTGTCACAGCCATTACGGCTACGATTGGGCTGGGCGCAGCGTACTGCTGGCTGCGCCGCCTTCAAGGTGGCGGGCGCCTGTGGAGTATCGCCGGTGGGTTTTTATTTGGCCTGGGAATTTTTGCAAAACTGCTGTTTATCTGGCTGATTTTGGCCCTGATCGGCGCGCTATTCTTGCTGAGTTTACCCGGGCTCTTGAAAAAAAGACGCCGGCCCGCCGGCTTTCCGCTGTCACTGCTCAACCAGCCCCCAATTCAAATAAAGGAGATCCTGTTAACTATTCCGGCGTTCGTGCTTGGATGTTGGCCGCTAATCATTTACAATATTCAAACAAGCGGTACACTGCTGAGCATTACCCGGAATGCGCAGACTTCTTATTATGGGGTCAATAACCTGGCAATCGGCTCTAACTTGGTCGAACGGTCTGCCCAATTTGTGAGGCTGCTCGATGGCAGCCATCTGTGGTATCTTGGCAGAATTGTGTCTAATCCCGTATCGATTGCCGTGTTTGTTATCGTTTTGCTTTCAGTTATTTTGCCAAATTTTATGACTATCCGAAAACGGAATAGCCCTCCTCCGGCAGGCGACGAGCCAGCAGCAAAGAGTGCACTTTTTCCTTTCTTGGTCGTTGGCCTGGTAATCCTGGCCAGTATTCAAACCGTTTCGGCACTGTGGGTTACCCATTTCGCCATCTTGATGCCATGGCCGGCGATTGCCGTGGCCCTGGGCAGCGGATTCGCCCTGATCAGGCTGCGCCCTTACGACCGGGCTTATGTCCTGCGTGCCATCATTTGGAGTGGGTTAGGCCTATTAATCATCACAAATCTGGTTAGCACGCTGCGGTACCATCAGGCGCTCACAGAGAGCGGTGGCTTGAGCGGTCACTCTGATGCGATCTACGACCTGAGCAACTGGTTGGACAACCGCGCCGCCGGCGAAGTAGTGGCCATGGATTGGGGGCTGGCTGCGCCCATATTCTACCTAACAGAAGGTCAGGTCAATCCGATCGAAGTGTTTGGTTACGCCTGGCAACCGGATGGAGAGCTGACGGCCCGCCTGACCGAGTTTATCGAGCAGCCGGCCACATACTATCTTTGGCGTGCCCCTGACGAAATAATATTTGACCGCAGCGTCGAATTTAAGGCGCTGTACCGTCCTCTTCGTTTAGAAGAAACGATTGAAGAGGCGTTTTACGAGCGCAGCGGTCGCCCCATTCTTGGCGTGACCCGCCTCGTACCTGCCGGCACCGCCGCAAACCCGCCGTAAGGATGATGTATCTTTCAGAACTGGTAAAGACGCTAAATGTTCAAACCCAAGCCAAGCAGCGTTGGGTTATACTCGGTCCGGAAGCGGAAGCATTCCGCCCAAAATTGCAGCCGGCCACCGTTGACGGCGCCAGCCGGCCGGCGGCTGACGGCATTCTTTTGGCTGCGGCTCTCTCGAGCGAAGCTGAGCCTAGCGCCAGGCTGATCCAAATCGCTGCCGAATTGAAAGAGGGAGCTACGCTGGTGGTGGTCGATTGGCAAACAGATGGTCCCCTTGATATTGGGCCCGACCTCAAGCGGCGTCTTAACCGAGGCCGAGTCTGCCGCATATTACGCCAAGGCGGCTTCGGTACCGTAGGTCTTGCGATTAATCATCCCCATTACTATGTTGTCCGGGCTGTTAAAGGGCCGGCCGCACCGGTCGCACCCTTGAGTCGATTTGTCGATGTGGCCGGCCTTGATGAGTTACCCAAAAACGCAATGAAGCTGGTTGACCTATTGGGGCAAAAAATTATCGTCGCCAATACCGGCCGAGAGATCGTGGCTTTTGCCCAAACTTGCCCTCATGCGAACGGACACCTCGACCAGGGCAGGCTGCGTGGACGTAATGTTGTCTGTCCGGTTCACTATTACATTTGGAACGTCCGTTCCGGCGAACCGGTTGAGCCGGCCGATGAAGATATCTTAACCCGATATGCGGTAAGGATCGACGAGAAACGCAGCCGTGTACTGGTAGCCCCGGCGCCCTTGTCGGCATCGTCGTAGAAGATGCGCATAGGTTACGATAACCGGCTGCCACCTGCCACTGGAGCAACCTGACCATCACTTTGCCCGGAAATACAGGCGCTAAGGTGACAAGCCCGGCGCGACCTATTCTGACTACTTGCTGGACGGTCGTCACGTTGGTAGAGACGAGGGCCAAAATAGCCAAATTATATCATTGCCAAGCGGTTGGCTCTTATGCTACAATTGATGTTGTTTAGCGAATCGGTCCACCGGCCAACATCCGCCTGTGCGTCATCACTTTACCAAAATGCCGATCATTGTGTAGGGTGCGTCCCATATTTTAGGAAGTTGGGAGAAACCAGGGGGGATCCCCCCGCGTTTTCCAAAATTTTGGGGCGGACCCACTGTGTATTAAGCATTGCAAAGCACATTTAATTTATGATCACACTCAGCGCTCTAGCAGCCTCGATAGCTACGGTTCTATTCGGTTTGCTGCTCGCACCCACTGCCCTACGCTTACGTTCTAAAGAGCGTGTTGTTTTCCATTTACTACTTTACATTGTCCTGGGGTTTGTGGCCAGCCTGTCCGTCCTACTGGCTCAGTTTGACGGGTTAACAGCCGTCGGAGATAGTACCTACGCGCTGATCACCAAAACCACTCTTTTAGCCGTTGGGTTGTCGTTCGGCGCATTGACCCTAGATTTCCTGCGAAAACAGCCGGCGAGTTTGATCAGATATTGGATAGGCGCTATCGCCATCTTCACCCTTTGGGTTATCGTTGTGTTCAATCTGACCGGTCCGGGCGATGGAGGCCGTTCGCAAACTAACCTGGCTCTGGTATCGATCTCGGGACTCGGTTGGCTGCTTGGTATTGGAACGACTCTGGTCGCCCTGACCCTGGATTTTAGAAAACGTCATCCGGCTCAATACCTGAATCGACTGCGGTACTGGATCATCGCTACCGCGTTGGTGGTCGTCAGCGGCGTTATCCTCTTTACCAATCCTCATATTTTTGACTGGGCCGGGTTGTTCCTACTCACTGCGGGCAGCGTTCTGGCCGGTTATATCACCCTAAGTCACAACACCCCGGACCTCAGATTACTCATTGGTCGCGCCGTGCGCTATCTGGGCGTAATGATCGTTTTATTTATTATCTATTTCTTCAGCATGGCGGCGGTTCTCCTTGTCAGCCGCAATCCGGCCCACGCCGGTGGCGCGCTTCTGTGGTCGATCGTGATCGCCCTCATTTTGGCCAACATCTCGTTACCCGTGCGGGGGCTGCTGCACCAGTTTTTGACCCGGCTCATCTTTGGCAAGCAGCAACAAGATGAAAAACAAGTCATCAGACATTATAGTCGAAGCATTAGCAGCGCCTTGGATATGAGCCGCCTGGGCGACACCCTAATAAACCTTATGATTGAAACGTTGGGCATCGCCCACGGAATCGTATTTGTCAGCCAGCGGAAAAGCTCGGGGACGATCGCGCTTCGCGCGATCTCGTCGGTTGGTCTCGATGATATTAAAGTGACAGTAGGCCCCTTAAATACGGACAGTCCTTTTCTCAATCATTTCCGTAAAGGGGAAAAAATTCTCAGCCAATATGACATCGACGTCTTGCCCGGTTTTCGCTCGATGGCCGGTGAGGAAAAACGCTGGCTATCTCAGCTTGATATGGAACTTTACGTGGCGATTATGCGTGAGCGCGAACTCATCGGCTTATTGGCCTTTGGCAAACAGAACCAGGGCACAGCTTATTACGAGGAGGATCGTGACTTGATGGTTGCCCTGGCCGACCAGGCCGCGCTGGCCATGGATAGTGCGCGTCTCTTTGAGCAGTTGGCTGTTATCAACCAGGAAGTCGGCGCGCTCAATAATAAATTGGCCGGCCTGGATCAAGGCAAAGCTGATTTTCTATCTATCGCTTCGCATGAACTCCGCACGCCGCTGACACACATCCACGGTTATTCTCGGATGCTGCTGGATTTGACCGAGGAAGAAATCAGTGACCCCAGTTATATCAAAGCCCTTATCGAGGGCGTCGCCAAGGGAAGCGAACGGATCAAAGGCGTGATTGATGTGATGTTCGACGTTACCCAAGTCGACGTCGGCGAGATGAATCTCTTTACCGGGCCGGTCGTTTTGGAAGAGGTGCTTGATATGGCCACCCGCCCCTTTTTGCAGGCTCTTGACGAGCGGCGCATTGCTTTTGGAAAAAAGAATATCAAAGATTTGCCGACCGTCGAGGCTGACGGCACCCGCCTGGTTCATGCCTTTGAAAACTTGATCGGCAATGCCATCAAGTTTACCCCCGACGGCGGCAGTGTGACGATTGAAGGCCGGGGCCTGGTTGATGACGACCTTGGTCCGGCTGTCGAAATTGCGGTGATCGATACCGGCATCGGCATCGACCCCAAACATCACGAGAATATTTTTGAAAAGTTTTTCCGGGTCGAGGCAACCGAACACCACAGTACCGGCAAAACAAAGTTTAGAGGTGGCGGCCCCGGCCTGGGTTTGACCCTGGTCAAAGGCATTGCCGAGGCCCACAAGGGCAAAGTTTTGGTCGAGAGTTTAGGCTACGACGAGGTCAATTTACCGGGCAGTAGATTCATCTTTGTCATTCCTGTACGCCAGGTCGAGGTAACCCGGAGCCTGCCCCAAAGTCAATCCGAAATCGAAACGCGCCACTGGCACCCATAAGATCTTAAAAAAGAAACAGCCGGCGAGCAAGAGTAAGTTAATGCCTTCGCGGCTCGCGTCAACCCAGTCAAGCTAATTAAGGCAGCCCATTCAGGGTGAGCTTGGTGTCGAGACTATTTCTTAGCCTCGCTGAAGCGAACTCTTAGCCAGCCGTCTTCCAGGGTGTAATCCTTAAGGTGATAATACGCTAAAAATTTCGGCAAGAACAAGTTGCGGCGGCGGCTCCTGGCCTGGATTACTAACTCATCCCCAAACTGCTTCACCTCAACGTCTGCCTGATCCAGCAGGGGGGCACGAATTGCCAGAACGTAGCCGTTCCCTTCCTGGGTCAGTTGATAAGTAACTTCGTGATAAAAAACGTCGGCCGGATTTCTGTCACCGTACAATGCGACGGCGATCTTATCTAAGAGGTCGATCCCGTATACTTCTTCGCCCAAATGGGGCACCTGCATAATGGGCAGCGGCGCGAAACTCTGCTTAATCTCGTCGATGTAGCCTTGCTGAGCCTGCACATATTTGCTGAACACTGTTTGTCCGGCCGATTCAGGCCAGATGCGGTTGATTAGAACGGCGTCAACCGGGTAACCGTAGATTTGCAGGTAGGTGTAAGCACGCTGCGCCTCGCGGATGACCATACGCTCCGGGTTGACCACTAGGCGAATCGAGCTAATTTTGGGATCGCTCATGATTTTTCGAATACGCTCGAGCTTATGGTAGAGTTGCTCCAATTCGAGATAGCCTTTATCCAGAGGAATTCCGGTTACATTGCGCACCCAGGCACCACCGCCGACAATCGCTGCCCGTTGAAAGGGCAGAGCTTTTTGTAACCACCACTGCAAAGTTTGAGGCAGAGTCAGGAAGGTTAGCGTTTCGCCCGTTGGCGCACTGTCGATCACAATCAGATCATACGCGCCTTGGCCGTAAAATGCTTCAACCTCCAACATTGCGGCGGCTTCTTCCATACCGGGCAGTGCCGCCAACTCTTGCGAGGCCACGCGATCGACGCCTTGCCACTTGAAGACTTGCAGCAGCAACCGGCGGAGGTTACTCCACTCGTTGTTCATCGAGTAATACAGGTCGACTTCCATCGCCTCTAAATTAGGCCGAATTTCTTGCGGTTCAGGGGTTAGTGGTTGATCAAACGAATCGGCCAGACTGTGGGCCGGATCCGCGGAGAGAACAAGCGTTCGCAAACCTTGCCTGGCCGCCCCCAGCGCCGTTGCGGCCGCCAGCGTTGTTTTACCCACACCGCCCTTACCGGTGAAAAGCAAAAGGCGTGTTCGAGATATATCTCCATCACTTATATCCATTCCGGCTCCTCAAAAAAAGTCCAGACCATGGGTCTGGACTAAAATCTATCCTTTTACATACTCTATTATAACAGAAGTAGTCTTGATCCTATTTTACCACACTCAACGGCTGCCATTGAAGCGGGTTCAAGCCGATGTCAACCTTGGGAGCAGCGTCCAACAATTCCAGGGCCTTGAGCAGTTGCTGGTCTTCGGCTTTTAGCAGTTCGGATACGGTCAAATCTTTGATCTCCCGAGGGGTGAGCAGATCGGCTCCAACCGGGAGTTCCACCACGACATCGGGTTCAATGCCCTGCTTCCGAATGAGACGCCCGTTTGGGGTTAGCCATTGGCTTGTGCCCAGCAATAAGGCCGAGCCATCGTCTAATTCGAAGGGCCTTAAGACCGTGCCCGTTCCAAATGTCGTTTCACCAACAACCGGCCCGCGCTTGTGATCTTGAATAGCGCCGGCAAAGATTTCGGCGGAACTGGCCGATCCTCGATTGGTCAAAACCACAAGGGGAATGTCGGTAGCGATACCGCCCGGTTTTACGGCAAATGACTCGCGGTTACTGTCGGCATCTTCTTGGAGCAGCACATTACCATCCTCTAAAAATTGACTGGTTACCTTGATGGCTTGCTCCAAAAGCCCACCGGGATTATTGCGCACATCCAAGATCAGCGCCTCAGCACCCGCAGCTTGAGCCTCTTCGATAGCCTGGACGGTATTCTCGTTAAGATTGGCATTGAATTGGGTCAAGCGTATAAGAGCCACGCCGGTGCCGGGAACAATGGCCCATGCGGCTGCTTCCAGCTTGATTTCACCACGAATGATCGGGATTTCCAGACTTTCATTTTCATCCGGACGGAAGATAGTCAACACCACTTCGGAGCCTTCCTCGCCCCGAATGCGATCGACAACCTCATTGAGAGGCAATGTCGTAACGTCTGCACCATCCACCTCGATGATAACATCCCCGGACTTAACCCCAGCCCGATCGGCCGGTGAGTCGTCAAGCGGAGTAATGATCACCGGCAGGCCATCTTCAATACCAACCTGGGCCCCTATGCCGAAGAATTTACCGGAAATGTCAACACGTTGGCGAGCCACTTCTTCCGGGGTCAAAAAACGGGTGTGCCCTTCATCCCCCAACGAGGCAATCAGGCCATTGACAGCACCGTAGGTGAGACGAGTGTCGTCTAAAGCCGCCTGATCTACAAAATAACGTTGGGTCAAGTCCCAAACTTGCCAAAATACTTGGAATTCGGCAGGCTGCTCGGCCGCCTGGACCACGGCCGGCTTAAAGACGGGGACGAAATTACCAACCAAAACACCGGCGCCAACTGTGCCAATCGTAAAAGCAGATATTCCCAAGACAATAAGTGCGATTTTAAGCGATCGTTTCATAATGTAATTCGTTTACTCCAGTGTTAATAGGTTACGTGACGTTTTAACTTCATGACGCTCGCCTTTAGGTTCATCTTACTATGGGTAACTTAATGCAGCCTGAGAAAACTTTAGGTCCGGAGGCGTAGAGGAAACCAGTTCAATTCTCTTACAGAATCCTTACGTTTCCCTTATACATCCTTTACACAAAATCGTTACACTTTAGCCCGGATAACCGTAAAAGCGTTCAGTAATTAAGGAGGATAACAGATGGATTGGCTATTACAGCCCTGGCCCTGGTACATTTCAGGTCCGTTAATCGGTTTGATGGTGCCGGCTCTCTTAATTTTGTCAGGTAAAACGTTTGGTATTTCAAGCAGCTTTCAGCATTTAGGCTCAATGTGCGCACCTAGAAGCAAGCTGCCCTATCTCAAAAATAATAACTGGCGTCAGAGCAGCTGGAGTCTTGTTTTTGTATTGGGTGTTATTCTTGGCGCATCACTTGGAGCAAACTTTTTGTCAGCAGCGCCGGTGGCGCTGCTTCCCGGCCATTACTATAGCTTGGGTGGCGCGACAACTTTATTGCTCGGTGGCTTGCTGGTTGGCTTTGGCGTGCGCTATGCAAACGGTTGTACTTCAGGTCATACTATCATGGGTTTATCAAATTTGCAATGGTCAAGTCTGGTAGCCTCGGTCAGTTTCTTTATTGGCGGGCTAATTATGACCTTCTTTATTTTATAGAGTTCTCTTAGACGGTGATATCGAGGCCATTCGAAAAAAGGAATACGCGGCAGGTTCATTGTGCCTTTAGCCAAAATCCTAGCTTACCGCACCCCAAAGGGCTTTCCGAGAACGCTTACAGCGCAAAGGAGTAGGATGATGAAATACTTGCAACAGTTTTTTGTTTTGATGATTGGCGTCTTCTTTGGCGTAATTCTAATTAAATCCGAGGTCGCTTCTTGGTTTCGAATCCAAAAAATGTTTCGCCTTGAGGAAGCACACATGTACCTGATCATTGCTTCCGCGGTGGCGGTGGGCGCAATTTCCTTATACCTGATCAAGAGATTTCAGGTGCAAACAATCAGCGGGGACACGATCCAGATCAAGACTAAAAAGTTCCAAAAAGGCACAATCATCGGTGGTATTTCATTTGGGCTGGGATGGGCGGTCACCGGGGCGTGTCCTGGCCCTATTTACGCCCAAATCGGTAGTGGTGAATATATGGCTATCGTTACCTTCATTGGTGCTTTTTCCGGCATGTACCTCTATGCCTATTTGCAGCCAAGACTACCCCATTAGCTGGCCGAACTTGGCCAAACAGAATTAACCTTCAATACATCCTTGACCGCACGAACCAAACGCTCCGGCTTAAAAGGCTTGGTAATATAATCCTCAACCGGCGGCAGACCTTCCACAATAACGCGATCCTTTTCAAGAATTTTGATCGTCAAGATAATCACCGGAATGTCCGCCAGGTGTTGATCCCGCTTCATTTCATTGTACACGTCGAAGCCATTGGGGTAAGGCATCATCAAATCGAGCAGCAGCATGTCGGGTTTGCGTTCCCGCATCATGGCCAAGCCCTCCTTGCCGGACGTAATTCCGGTAACCTGATACCCCGCCAGTTCTAGAATCTGACGGATCAACTCTATAAACGGACGTTCATCCTCGATGTAAAGTATATATGGCTCTCTTGTCATGATCGGCCCCTTGTGCATCGCACTCTGAGTTCATTACACTATACCAGTTACGGGTTTGAATTCCGTTTGAGTGCTGAAATATTCTGATATCCTCGGCTTTAACAATATTAACATTTGAAAGCAGTGAGCAAAATAGGAGAAAAGTAGGATAGAAGGTTTGTAAGATTCCTTTACACAACTCTTACATTTCCCTTATATGCCTCTTACAGGCACCCTATATAGTGGTACCATCACGAAACTCAACCGATTAATAAGGAGAAACACGGATGCTGCTCAAGTATTTTTATGACGATAAGATTGCACACGCTTCTTACATGGTTGGCTGCCAGGCTACCGGCGAGGCCATCATTATTGACCCGGGTCGAGACATCAAAATTTATCTCGAGGAAGCCAAAGCGCAGGAAATGAAAATCGTTGCCGCGACCGAAACCCACATTCACGCCGATTTTGTTTCGGGCTCGCGCGAGTTGGCCGAGCAAGTCGGTGCCAGACTCTACCTTTCAGACGAGGGTGATGAGAACTGGAAATATCTCTACCTGGACAATTACGATCACGAGTTGGTCAAAGACGGCTCGCTTTTCTACATCGGTAACATCAAATTTGAAGTTGTTCATACGCCCGGACATACCCCGGAACATATCTCTTTCTTGATAACCGATACGGCCGGGGCCAACGCCCCAATGGGAATCTTTACCGGCGACTTTGTATTTGTAGGCGACGTTGGCCGGCCCGATCTGTTGGAAGAGGCAGCCGGTATAAAAGGCACGTCCGAACCGGGCGCTCGACGGATGTTCAGTTCGATCCAACGCTTTAAAGAATTACCCGACTATACCCAGGTCTGGCCGGCCCACGGGGCCGGGAGCGCCTGTGGCAAGGCTTTGGGAGCCATTCCCTCAAGCACCGTGGGCTACGAGAAGTTGTTTAACGCGGCCTTGGTCTTTAACAACGAAGATAAGTTTGTCCAAGCGCTATTGAGTGGGCAACCCGAGGCCCCCAAGTACTTTGCAATGATGAAGAGGCTTAACAAAGAAGGGCCGCCCGTTCTAAACGGTTTGCCCCAACCTGAAAAGCTAGATTTGGCTCGTCTGAAAGCGGTACTGGCCGAAGGGCTCAAAGTGGTTGACACTCGCTCAGCCGAGGAATTTGCGGCCGGACACATCCCCGGAACGATAAATATTCCCGGAGATAATTCATTTACCAACTGGGCCGGTTGGCTGCTCGACTATGATGAGCCATTTTACCTGATTGCCAGTCCCGCCTCAATGGGCCAGGTCGTACACGATTTAGTTTATATCGGCCTGGACAACATCGGCGGCTACTTTGTACCCGCGATCATTGAGGCATGGCAGGACGCCGGTCAGCAACTGCAGCGTTACGACCTGACCACGCCGGCCGAAATTGCCGACAAAGTGGCCAAAGGCGAGGTCACGGTCGTAGATGTGCGCGGCTTAAGCGAGTGGAACGAAGGGCACATTCCCGGGGCGAAACATCTCATGCTCGGCTATCTCGCCGATCGGGTTCAACAGATCCCGACCGATAAGCCGGTTGTCGTACAGTGCCGTACCAGTAATCGCTCGGCTATAGCTGCCAGCATCTTACAAGCCAAGGGCATTACCAACGTTATGAAGCTGCAGGGTGGTTACCAAGAGTGGGCCGCCGCCAGTTTGCCCATCGAACGGAACGGCAGCTAGATCCCTTTACCGTTACAAAAACGGAGATGCGATCAAACGGCATCTCCGTTTTTTATTAGCATGTTACCCGTTGATGATTCTATCGCCTTCAGACCAGGCTACCACGAATAGAATGAATCAGGCCGAAAAATTGCTGGTCGAGACTCTTCATCGGGGTGATCGTTACGCTTGCACCGATTTAGGAGAACAGTTTTCGCCCCTTCCTTTACAATTTATGAGGTGCTTTGTGATTTTATCCTGTCCAAAGTATAATGACCAATCACGTTACAAAAGCTGAAGTCGAGGACAACTCAAACAGCCGGTCAGCCGGCGACCTTTATTAGCCGGCTGAGTATTGTTGGTTTGATTATGTAGGATCGGATAAAGAATGGCCCAAACCAGGACCGCATTTTCTAATCTGCGCCGGCGTGCGGAAGAAATGCTGCGAACGCAATCGATAGATCCGAGCGAGTTTTCGCCACAAAATGTGCGAAAACTTGTACAAGAACTCCAGGTCTACCAGAATGAACTGGAGCGGCAAAATGAAGAACTTCAAGGTGCCCATCGACAGCTTGAAACGTCACGCAACAAATATGCGGATCTGTACGAGTTTGCGCCGGTCGGATATTTTACGATTGACAAGGCAGGC
>JBFGLD010000044.1:0-12766 GCA_041576335.1 Anaerolineae bacterium
CCGGAGGTACAAGCCCGGGTCTGGTCGGTGGCCCGCGATGTTTATTTTGATAAGGCCGCTCTCAAGGGCATAGAAGATGGATTGATTCACCCAACGCGGTTACGCCGCTGGCGGCTGGTCACCCCCTTAGAATCGCTGGCTGGCGCACGTCCCCACGATGATATGATCGTTATGCTGCGCGAGCCGGTGCAGGTCGTTGAGTCGCCGGCAGAGGCTGAGCCGGCCGGCCTCTACATTAGCCGCGAACCGGTGCAAATTACCGGGCGTTACTACGGCCTGGTCACCTTTGCCGGGCCTGAGCAAGCGGTCGAAGATTTTTATAAAGTGAACCACTATAACCGTGCCACCGGCCGGTTTGACGGCGCGGTAGAGGTAGTTCGGCTGCCGCAAACCGTTAAGGATACCGCCAACATGGTTCGCTCTACCAGCCGGGGCCTTGAAAACGATCCGCTCAATGACGCCGGCTGGTACATCGGCGGGGCCAAAGATAGAAGTGGCGTGTTCGTCGTCCAAGCCATCTTACCAAGGGCGTTGCTGCGGCTTCAGCCGCAGCAAGTGGTCAAAGGCCGGCAGGCCGCGGTCAACTATGTCAAAAAGTTGGCCTGGCTAGACACGGCCAGCCAAAAAGGCCGAACCAGCACCGTACTGCTCAACCCGCCGGGCGATGAGGCCGCCTGGAACGAGGGCGACCAGGCGCTGCTGGTCAACACTTATGGCGGCATCGGTAACAACCGCGAACCCTACCCCTACCCCGGCGGTTACTACTTTGGCCACTTTTCCTATGGCCGGGCGACCGTGATCCGCGAACCGCTGGCCGACGAATTGAATTTCGAAATTGAGTATTATCAGGTCTTCTCCAGTAATGGCGATGGGTTGGTGCCGGGGGTTCTCCATTGGACGCGCTACATGGGCGACCGCCAATTTGGCTACCTGGGCTATCGGCCCGTGTGCGACATCCTGCTCAAGTTGGACAGTTTCACCAAACCCTATGATTTTGCCCACAGAGAGGTTTCAGCCCTGGACAGGTTATCTGTGTTTTTGGAGGGAACCCTCCACCTTTACCGGGTTGGCGGCGGCACCGGCGGCGTCTTTTTTGGGATGGCTAACAACTGTACCCAAGACTCTAATCAGGCTCTTTATGCCGCCGTCAAAGATATGGATGTAAGCTTTAAAGAGCATCCGCTGGTGGCGGATATGCTTAAGCGCCATCCGGAAGAGGCAGGTCGCTTTGATCGATTGCTGCAACTGGGCCAGACCCTCAAGCGAACACTCCTACCGTTTGGCGCGACTCGAGGTGATTGGCAGTACAATTTCCATTTGATTGAGAACAGCCTTAACGAACCTGCCTGGATAAACATTTTGCGAGCCTTGTCAAGCTGGAGGACGATGACCCCCCACTGGGCCAGCAATGCCGTAACTGAGGTGTTTCTAAAACACGGGGCCTCGGCCTGGGTGCTGCGGACCAACCAGGTGGGCAACTATGACCCGGATATGGTTCCAAAAGCGATCGATCCTTAATATTTTAATTATTACTGGGACCGGGCCAAAAAGAGAGAAGAACAAATATGAACAGACAAAAAGGCAATTTCTTGAGTCTGCTGGCGGCAGTCTTGCTCCCTATTGCCGGCGGCGCTCTCGTTGGTATCATTACCAGCCGCGCCGTAACCACCTGGTATATCACCCTCGCCAAACCGGACTGGAACCCGCCCAACTGGATTTTTGGGCCGGTCTGGACGGTGCTTTATGGGCTGATGGGCCTGGCTTCGTGGCTGATCTGGAAAAAACGGGCATCGCAGCCAGAAGCGCAAGTTCGCAGCGCCTTGCGCTGGTATGGCTGGCAACTCGGCCTGAATTATTTGTGGTCGATTATCTTTTTTGGCGCCCGCCGTCCCGACCTGGCCCTGGTCGAGATTGTCGTGCTATGGGCCACGATTCTGGTTACCATCGTCAAGTTCTCCAAAATTGATCGACTGGCGGCGGGCTTGATGATACCCTACCAGCTCTGGGTGACGTTTGCGGCGGCCTTGAATGCCGCGATCTGGTGGCTCAATCGGAACTAACAGTTAGAGGAGCGAGTAATGCGGATAAGCCGGCGAAGACTTTTGGCATTGAGCGTAGCCGCAGTCGGTGGTGCTACAGCCGCCTGTACGGCCCATCTTAACCGGAAAAACGAGGCGGATAAACCGGTCGTCGATCGGGTCCAAATTCCAATAAATAATTTAGCCCTGGCTTTGGAGGAATTCACCATCGCCCTGCTGGCCGATTTCCACCTGTATCCCTTCACTCAGCTTGACCTGATCCGGCGGACGGTCGCCATGACAAATGGCCTAAAACCTGATTTAATAGTACTATTGGGCGATTATGTCTGGCGCAAGGCTGAGGCAGTTTTCGACTTGACCCCGGTCCTGGCCAATCTCAACGCGAAGTATGGGGTCTTTTCGATCCTGGGTAATCACGATCTATGGACCGACGTCGACGTCGTCAAAACAGGGCTGGCCCAAGCCGGACTGCCCTTACTGATTAATCAAGGCTTGGCCTTGAGCGTGGGTAACGCCACTCTGTATTTGGCCGGTCTGGATGACGGTTGGAGCGGTGAACCCGATTTAACCGCCGCGCTGGAGGGTGCTCCTGACGGCGCAGCGATCGTTCTGCTGGCGCACGAACCGGATTTGGCCGATGATTTTTCACTGGATGGCCGCGTGTCAGTGCAGCTGTCGGGGCACAGCCACGGCGGGCAAATCCGTATCCCCGCAAATCGCGCCTTGATGACCCCCTATTTGAGTTGGAAGTATGATCTGGGACTATACCAGGTCAACGGTATGTGGCTTTATACAAACCGGGGCATCGGCGTGACGAATCTGCCGCTCCGGGTTAACTGCCCGCCGGAAATTACGGAGATCACGCTGGTTAGAGCCCAATAGTTATTAGGAGAAAGTGGAGTAAAATATGAACAAAGTGATAGATGTTTACAAGAACGATCCGGAAGCCACCCATAAAGATCAACCCGATCTCGACACGCTGTTGGTCATTATGCGCCTGGTCGTAGGCGGCGCGATGGAAGGGGCCGATGAACTGCATCGCCGCCTGAAGCAGCAGGCATTGAATCAAAGTCGGGCTGCCGCCATCACCGTTTTTCCTGCCGATGAAACCGACTTGGAGCGGCTGCGGTACATGCTGCTCGGTCTACTGTTTGAAACGCCGGGGGTCATAGCCCGCAGCCTGTCAAGGGTCAGGCAAAACACCCAACGAGCCGCCGACCGGGCCTCGAAACTGACTCAGCCCCTCACCAATAGTTGGTTGCTGCGACCGGCGCGACGTCGCTACGAAAAACTGGTGGCCCGAAGAGAGGCTTTTGTAGATCGCCTGGCCGAAATCGGGCGGCTGGAAGAACAGACCGGGCGGGTGCTGGCGCGCGATGCCGTTGTTGAAACGCTCGACGAATTGTTGGCTTTCGTGGCTGAAAAGCCGGAGATCCGGCAGATCGTCCAGGAGCAGGGTCTCAGTTTGACATCCGAAGTGGTTCAGGCCCTGCGGCAGCGTACGGCGGCCGCCGACGATCTCGTCGACCGCGTTCTGCGCCGAGGCAAACCGGAGTCGCCGCCGGAGATGGTGGATATACCGGCCGCTGCTTTGCCCGAAAACAAGCTAAATCGCAGTTCCGCCGATGAATAACCACGATTATCAGGGGCAGTACGCCGGATTTATCAGCCGGTTTATCGCTTTTAGTCTCGACCTGGTCGTCATCGGCCTGATTAGTATGCTGGTGACCACTTTCCTGGGGTTGGTAATCAGCTTTTTCGGCCTGGATGGGGTCGTCGCTAATTCGGTCTTAGGTGGTGTTATGACCACGCTCCGCGACCTTGTCCTGTTGGTAGGCGTGCTAGCTACCTCGCTGTTTGGGCTGGGTTATTTCCTGTTCTTCTGGGTGTTGGTTGGCTTTACACCCGGCATGGGGTTGTTGGGATTGCGGCTGGTGCGTTACGACGGCCGGCCGCTAACAATTGGCCGGGCGCTGTTGCGGTTCATCGGTTATTGGGTATCGGCCTTGTTCTTGTTTGTAGGGTTTCTGTGGGTCATTGTTGATCGACGCCGGCAGGGGTGGCACGACAAGCTTGCCCGCACGGTCGTGATTTATGATTGGCAATTGTCCCACCGCCGGAGCACAGGATACGAGCTAAATCGATGAGCCAACTGCGTGCAGACGAGACCACGACGTCAACCCCTCAATCCCAAAACAGCCAGCCGCGAGATTTTGAAGTTTATCAGGAGCGGCGTCCGGCCGGCTTGATCGGGCGGCTGTTTATCACGGTGCATCACCTACTTGGATTGTTATTTGGCGGCGCTTTTGCCTTTGTCCGAAAAAAGAAAGCGGAGGGTGAGGGCGACACGTTGGAACTTTTGCTGCTGCGCTTTGTGCTAATCTTTGTCTGGCCCTTCCTCAACAAAGAGTTAATTAGCCAACCCTTTCCGGTGCAGTTTCGGCGGCGGTTGGAGTTGCTGGGGCCGACCTACATCAAGCTGGGCCAGATTCTCAGCCTGCGCGAAGACTTATTGCCTAAAGCCCTGACCGACGAACTTAAAAATCTGCTCGACCGGCTACCGGCCGTCACCTATGAACGGTTCAAAGAATTGATTGAAGCCGATCTTAAACGGTCCGTCGAGTCGATTTTTCTCTTTGTTGAACCCACACCCTTAGGGTCGGCTTCTCTGGCCCAAACGCATCGGGCTATCTTGTCCACGCGAGAAGTGGTGGTGATCAAGGTGCTCAAGCCTGGGGTACGGCAAACAGTGGCCCGAGATACGGTGCTATTGCGACTGGTCGGGCAAATTTTACAACTTTTTCTGGCTCGCTACCAGCCAGCCCGGTTGATCAATGAGTTCTCCCGGTACACCTTGCGTGAGGTGGACCTGCGCTTTGAAGCCGAACACGCCGAAACCTTTATCGCCAATTTCAAAGGCGAGCCGGATGTGCGCTTTCCCCGGGTCTATCACCAGTTCAGCAACCGCGATGTGCTGTGTATGGAGTACTTTCGGGGGTTGAAGCCGGAAGCCCACGTTATTCACAAGTTAAGTCACCTACAGAAAGAAAAACTGATCCGGTTAGGCGTAGGCGCAACCATTCAGATGATCTTTCGGGATGGTTTTTTTCACGCCGACTTGCACCCCGGCAACCTGGTCATCTTCAAAAGTGGGCAGGTCGGTTTTATCGACCTGGGCATGGTGGGCCGTTTTGATAATGAGATGCGGCGGCGGATGTTGTACTACTTCTACGCCCTGGTAATGGGCAATCCTGCCAGTGCCGCCCGCTATTTAAGCTCAATGGCTTTCGTGGGCAAAAACAGCGATATCGTCGGTTTTCGTCGGGCCGTTGAGGAGTTGTACCAGCGCTGGCTGCGGTCGCCCAACTTTTACGATTTTTCGCTGGCCCGGGTGATTTTGAAGTCGGTGGCGCTGGCCGGTCAGTATCGTATTGTGTACCCCGGCGAGATAATCCTGATGGTCAAAGCCCTGGTCACGTTGGAGGGGGTTGGTCACCTGGTGGCGCCGGGTATTGATGTTAGAACGGCTTCGCAGGGGGCAATTCAGGGTATCATCTTTGAACAATATAATCTGGGCCGGATATTCAAGGACAGCCTGCTGCTAATCCCCGAGCTGCTTGACCTGCTCAATCGCAGCCCGCTGGCCTTAAATGAGAGCCTCCAAACGTTGGAAGGCCGGCTCAAGCAACCCCAGACCGATCCCCTCAAAGGCGTTCAACGGGCCACCCTGGCCGGATTTTGCCTGATCGCGGGGGCCATTCTGGTTGCCTTTGACGGATCCTGGCCCCTGCCGGCCGCGCTGTTTCTGATTGCCTTTGTGCTTGCCATCAAGACTTGATTCGTTAAGTGAGGAGGGTCAGGTGTGGATTGACCCTCCTCGATGAAGCCGTTTGGCATAATGACGCAAACGGTAAATCGCCTCACCTTGAATTGTCTGATTCTTACTTGACACAACAGAACACCTGTGCTAAAATGAGACGTATTAACAAGAACAAATGTTTTAAGTTTTGCTATTTATTATAGATGGAGGTATACCGATCGTGGCCAAGGAAACAGACAACAGCGGTAAAGTAAAAGCATTGGAGATTGCCTTGGGTGATCTAAAAAAGCGTTTTGGGGACGGCGCAATTATGCGCTTGGGGGACCGCAATGAACTTAATATCGAGACAATTCCCACCGGCTGCCTATCACTGGACATTGCCCTGGGCGTGGGCGGGCTGCCGCGCGGGCGGGTCATCGAAATTTACGGGCCGGAGAGCTCCGGAAAGACAACGTTATGCCAGCACGTTATTGCCGAGGCCCAACGGCAGGGAGGCATCGCCGCTTTTGTGGATGTTGAGCATGCGCTCGATCCCACCTACGCTGAAAAATGCGGGGTCAATATTGACGACCTATATGTCTCTCAACCTGATACCGGCGAGCAAGCCTTGGAGATTACCGAAGCCCTGGTACGCTCCGGGGCCGTAGATGTGGTCGCTGTCGATAGTGTAGCCGCCCTGGTGCCTCGCGCTGAAATCGAGGGTGAAATGGGCGACTCTCACATGGGTTTACAGGCCCGCTTGATGAGCCAAGCCTTGCGTAAATTGTCAGCAACCGTCAAGCAAAGCAATTGTATGCTAATCTTCACTAACCAACTGCGTCATAAAATTGGGGTCATGTTTGGCAGCCCTGAGACGACAACCGGCGGGATGGCCCTGCGGTTCTACGCCTCGGTGCGTCTCGACATCCGGCGTATTCAGGCGATCAAAGACAGTGGTGATATCATTGGCAACCGTACCAAGGTGACAGTTAAGAAAAACAAAGTTGCGCCGCCTTTTCGCATTTGTGAGTTTGACATCATGTATAATCAGGGAATTTCCAAATCAGGCGACATTTTGGACATTGCCGTTGAGGAAGGCATCATTGACAAACGCGGCGCCTTTTACTCTCACGGCGATCAGCGTCTGGCGCAGGGCCGGGAAAATGCCAAGACTTTCCTGGAAGCTAACCCCGAATTGATGTTCACGATTGAAAATAAGGTCCGCGAGGCCAAAGGCTTGCCCATCCTCGACGCCCCCGCGTTTGTGGAGGCAATGGAAGAAATTGATATGGAATTGCCCGGTTTAGAACAGGAGAAAGCAACCAAATAGCTACCGGCTGACTTGGCAAAATTTTCAAATAACGTTTGCAGCATATCCGGAGCGGCCAATGATGGCCGCTCCGGATAGTTTTTTTGTAAGGGACTATCTCCACACCAAAAGGGAGATCACGATCCTGCCGAAACGCGGCGATAATCCATAATCCCAAAACGCTTGGACAAGAGGCGGGGGTATGGTGTATAATACGCTTCCACGATATTCCGGCCGCCAACAATCGACCACGACTGCACCGTTTTGCAGCGGCCGGCAATCTTGTTTAAGCAAGAACTAATCAACGGAGCGTGATCCATGGATCCTTCAGAATTGCTGGCAGCTTTGGCCCAAGTCTATCCGCCCCAGCGTCTGTTATCGCATCCCGCTCAAATTATTCCCTATGAGTCGGACGCGCTAACCGCGTTTCGGGCTAAGCCCGCAGCTGTGGTCCTGCCGGAAACGCAGCAGGAAGTAATCGAAACGGTTCGGCTGTGTTACCAGGCAGGCGTGCCCTATGTTGCCCGGGGCAGCGGCACAAGCCTGTCAGGGGGCTCGCTGCCCGTTAAGGATGGAATCGTGATCGGCCTTAACCGCCTCAATCGCATCATCCGCCTGGATCCCAGGGAGCGGCTGGCCATCGTCGAGCCGGGCGTAGTAAATTTGGACGTGTCCAAGGCCGCTGCACCGTATGGGCTTTACTATGCGCCAGACCCGTCCAGCCAGCCTGTTTGTACAATTGGCGGTAATTTGGCTTTCAACTCGGGTGGCGCCCATTGTCTCAAATACGGCATGACCAGCAACCACGTGTTGGGGCTTAAGGCCGTCTTGGCAGATGGGGAGGTGGTCGAGTTGGGTAACGATAGTCTGGAAGGTGTGGGTCCCGATCTCGTCGGCCTTTTTGTCGGCTCCGAAGGTCTATTTGGTATCGCTCTCGAAATTTCGCTCCGGCTCTTGCCAAAACCTGAGCTTTACCGTACGGTATTGGCTGCCTATGCGAGTCTCGAGGCCGCCGGAGACGCCGTGGCCCGGGTCGTTGCGGCGGGGCTGCTGCCCGGGGCCATGGAGATAATGGACAGCCTGGCCATCGAGGCTGCCGAAGCCTCGGTCAATGCCGGTTATCCCCGTGACGCAGCTGCCTTGCTGATTGTCGAATTGGAAGGCGAAGCGACGCAGGTTGAGGCTGAGTTTACTAAGCTGCGAAAAGTGATCGAAGCGTCAGGGGCCTACGAGATTCGTGTGGCCAAGGATGCGGAGGAGCGGATTCTGATTTGGAAAGGGCGCAAGGGGGCCTTCTCTGCCGTAGGCCGGCTTAGCCCCGATTACATCGTACAGGACGGAGTCGTGCCGCGCAGCCATTTGGGGCACGCCCTGGCCGAGATCGAGCGCCTGAGCAAAAAATACAATCTACGAGTCGCTAACGTCTTCCATGCCGGAGACGGCAATCTGCATCCCCTCATTCTTTACAACGGCCGAGAGGAAGGTGCCCTGGCCAAGGCCGAGAAATTGGCCGGAGAAATATTGCAGACTTGCATCAAGTTAGGCGGCTCGATCACGGGCGAACATGGCGTGGGGATGGAAAAGCGGGCTTATTTACCCGCAATGTTTAGTGAGACGGATATTGAGACCATGGTTGCCATCAGGCGCGCCATCGACCCCAAGGAAATTTCAAATCGAGGCAAAATGTTCCCGAGCGGAGAAGCCCCCGCTCTAAAGCTGACCGGGCCGCACCCCCTGGAACGGGCCGGCCTGATTTCACGAGAATAAGTATGAAGCCAACTACAGCCGCGGAAGTTCAAGAAGCAGTCCAGGGTCAACCTAAGCTGCTGCCTCGGGGGAGCGGCAGCAAACCTGCCCTATCCACGCCGCCGGCAGACGTGCCCAATTTGGATATGTCGGCCCTGACCGGCGTGCTTGAGTATGAACCGGGCGAGTTTACCTTTACGGCCCTGGCCGGAACATTGATAAGCGACGTAACAGCGTTACTGAACCAAAACGGCCAATATCTGCCATTTGACCCGCTCTTGTCTCAGCGCAAGGCTACCTTGGGCGGGGTAACGGCAGCTGATACAAGTGGCTCCGGGCGCTATCGCTTCGGCGGGGTGCGGGACTTTTTAATTGGCGTCCGGTTCGTGGATGGCCGGGGACAGCTTATCCGGGGCGGAGGCAAGGTGGTTAAAAACGCGGCCGGGTTTGACTTGCCTAAGCTTATGGTCGGCAGCCTAGGACGCCTGGGCGTCCTGGTCGAATTGAGTTTTAAGGTCTTCCCCGCTCCTGAGGCATACGTCACCTTGCAGGTCGATTACGCCACACCCTCCCACGCCGTAGCCGCGATTCAACGGCTGACGACCTCGCATCTGGAGATGGATGCCCTGGATCTGGAGCCGCCGGGCCGGCTTTTGATTCGCCTGGGTGGAATTGCCGCAGTGCTGCCGGGTCGGATCGAGCGGCTCCGCGACTTTCTGGTAAAGGGCCCGGATAACGGTATCAAAGAGGTCGAAATTCTCGAAAATGACGCGGAACAAGCGTTTTGGCAGCGCATTAATGGCCTCGATTGGGTGCCGGCCGGTTGGGGTTTAGTCAAAGTCCCGCTCACGTTGAGCCGAGTGCTGGTGCTCGAAGAACGCTTGGACGGCCGAGGCTGCCAACAGCGCTACAGCGTCGGGGGCAACGTGGCTTGGGTAGCCTGGCCGGGTTCTGCCTCGGATGTAGAGGCGGCTAACGCCGAGACCTTTTTCGCTGCGCTCAACTCAATTCTGGCCCGGATTGATCTTGCCGGCTTGGTTGTCTTGGGGCCACCGGATCAATTATTCCTGGGCCTGCGTGCGGGCGAAAGCTTTGCCCGACGAGTCAAACAGGCTTTGGATCCGGCCAATCGCTTTTTAGCTTACTAAGCCGGCTCTGACTAGGAGGGCTTGATGCTTCACAATATCCCGGTTGAAAAATTTGGTCCCCAAGGCCAAGCCATGGCCACAGCCGTAGAAAAGTGTGTCCACTGCGGATTCTGTTTGGCGGCCTGCCCGACTTACAAGGTTTTGGCTGAGGAGATGGACTCGCCCCGGGGACGTATTTTTTTAATGAAGGAGGTGCTCGAGGGCAATCTAGATCAGGCGGATGCGCTGCCCTATATCGACCGCTGTTTAGGTTGTGAAGCGTGCGTGCCCGCGTGTCCCTCGGGCGTTGCTTATGGTGATCTGCTTATACCGTTCCGAGCTTATACGGAACAGCAGCGCCGGCACAACCCGACCGATCGCATCTCCCGCCAACTCGTGTTACAGACCTTACCATTTCCCTGGAGCTTTCGCCTGGCGACTCTGAGCGGCAAATTGGCCGGACCGCTGCAAAAATTTCTCCCGGACAAACTTGCTTCTATGCTTGCCCTCCTACCTCATGAGGTACCACCGGCTGAGCCGCTGCCCGAACTCTATCCGGCCAAGGGAAAACAACGGGCCCGCGTGGCCTTACTGGCCGGCTGTGTACAACAAGTATTAGCCCCCTCAATCAACTGGGCAACGCTGCGCGTTCTGGCTGAAAATGGGGTCGAGACTGTCATCCCCAAGCACCAAAATTGCTGCGGCAGCCTTTCGCTGCATACCGGTGCGGCCGAACAGGCCCGGGCACTAGCCCGGCACAACCTACAAGTTTTCCCGGGCGATGTTGAGGCCATTATCACCAACGCGGCCGGCTGCGGTTCCGGCATGAAAGCGTACCCGCTCCTTTTCAAAGACCGGGCTGAGGAAGACAAGGCCCGTACATTTGCCGGAAAAGTTAAGGATGTGTCGACATTTTTGGATGAGTTGGGCTTTAGACCACCACCGGCGCTGCCACAGCCGCTCAAACTGGCCTATCACGATGCTTGCCATCTTCTCCACGCCCAAGGGATCCGGGCAGCCCCACGTCGCTTATTGTCAAGTATTGCCAATATCACCTTGCTGGAGATACCCGATGGCGAATTTTGTTGCGGCTCGGCCGGGACGTATAATATTGAACAGCCGGATCTTGCCCGCGAGTTGGGTCAGCTTAAGGCCCACAATATCCTAAGTACCGGTGCGGCAGCAGTCGCCACGGGGAATATCGGTTGCATGATGCAGATCCGTTCTCACCTGGAGCAGCCAATACCTGTCTACCACACCATGGAGGTCATTGATCAAGCCTACCAGCATGGCGCCTAATACATCACGGGCGATTAGCGTTCGTTAGGGAATTTCCAGTCGGAGTCAGAACCATGCCAACCGTCCTGTACGGGGAAGATGATAAGGAGCATCGAATTATGATGCGCTTTTATCTGAGAAACACGGATATCACGCTGCTTGAAGCCAGTAACGGTCAGGAGGTGCTTCAAAAAATCCAAGAACATCGCCCCGATTTGATTTTGCTTGATTTATTTATGCCCAAGTTAGATGGTTATGGGGTTATGCAAGCCCTGAAAGCAAACCCCGATACCAAAGATATCCCTATCATTGTCATCTCCGCCTGGCCTACCGGTATTAACCGAAAGCGAGCTCAAGAGGCAGGCGCCGTTGATTTTATAATTAAGCCTTACGACCCGTTTCGATTAGTTAAAATCATAGAGGACAAGCTGGCGGACGAAGCCGAGTCCTAGCAATCGAGTTAGCTAACGGTTGATTCTTTACAAATTTCTAGTTTTTATGTAAACTCTAGATATGTTCCAGAAAACCCTCTGTCAATATTTGCAGCTTGCGGGCCTTTTATTACTTGTAGCCCTTCTTATAAATCCTGCTCCGGCTCAAGCTCAAGATCCAACTTCACCCGAGACCAACTCACCGTTCGACCCTCGTTTCGGCGTGGTCGATAGCTTTGTCAATACGGCCGAGGCAAATGCGGCCGGTGTCGGCTGGACCCGTGTTTTCTTTCGTTGGGATGTAGTTCAGCCGGGTGGTCCGTCGGATTGGAAACCCACCAATGTTCCGGACACCTTCCTGAATGCTGAGACCGAAGCGGGCCGAGAGGTGGTGGCGGTTCTGATCGGCACCCCGGCTTGGGCCACAGATAGTCGAATTTCAACCGCGGTTCCGCCGCTGGAATTTTGGGGTGAATTCGTTTTCAAAATCGCGACACAATATCAGGGGCGTATCAAGCATTGGGTCATCTGGCATCAACCTGATATTACCGATCCGGCTTCAGCCAGCTATACGTGGGCCGGTAACGAAGAAGACTACTACCGGCTTGTCAAAGAAGCTTACCAAAAAATCAAGAGCGTTGATCCTCAAATGCAGGTTCACCTGGCCGGGTTGACCTACACCTGGGATCGTGATCAGGGCCGGCCCCAGTACCTGGCCCGTTTACTTGACGTGGTGTTGGCCGATCCGCAGGCTGCCGCCGAAAATTATTACTTCGATACGGTCAGCTACCACATCTACTATGATCCTCGCCAAATTTTTGACATCTTGACCGACGTGCGCGGCATCCTCGCCGCCAGAGGCCTGGCTGGCAAGCCGATTTGGATTAATGAGACCAATGCCCCGCCTTCGGAAGATTATCTGGAGCCGTTAGCGGCGCCGGCTGCCCCAAGTATTAGCCTGCAAGAGCAGAGCGCCTTTGTGATCCAAGCCTTTGCTATGGCCCTGGTTGGTGGGGCCGAGCGCATCGCCTTCAACA